>JALGWK010000376.1 GCA_025774205.1 bacterium | reverse complement strand
GATACGGATCTGCAGCGGGGAGCTGTCGAGGATGACGTAGGTGCCGTCTTCGAGCATGGTGAAATCGAGCGGCTGACGGAGCATCTCTTCCTCATCGCCATACCCGACCCCGATTACCAGGGAGCGCTGTCGAGGATGACGTAGGTGCCGTCTTCGAGCATGGTGAAATCGAGCGGCTGACGGAGCATCTCTTCCTCATCGCCATACCCGACCCCGATGACCAGATCGAGTTCCAGGTCCCAGGGCGGCGGCAGGGGTGCCGGCGCGGTGGAGATGACCTCCCTGACACCGTCGTCACCGATACGGTCGATCAGATCCGAATCGCCTGAAGAACAGGCGACGACAGCCGCGGCAAGGAGGATCAGGGCCGGTAGGCCCGATCGGTTGCGAAGATGCATTGAAATGATTCCCTTTCCTGGAAGCCCGCGGCAGGATAACGTGAATTCCCGATTTCTGTTATCAGCTTCAGACTGCTTCAGCGCGAGCACTCGATGATGTGACACCCCCCATGGAGGGATATTTACGATAATATTCGAGGATCATCATCTCAACCAGAGTCCAATTGTACTATTATCATAAGCGGCTTATGATGTATTCATGGATTCAATACTACGGGGATACCTGGCCGAGATAGGCCGACGCGGGGGGAAGATCAGCCGGCGTACATTGAGCCCGGAAAAGGCCCGCGAGATGGTGCGGATCCGTGAGGCGCGACGCGCCTACCGCAGATTCTATCACCAGTGCTTCTGGTCCTTCGCACCCGATCTGGTCATCTCAGCAGACGATATCCCATGGGTCATCGAACAGCTCAGGAAGTATGGAGGCCGCACGGCCTGGGAAGCAGCAGCCAGATTATGCCCCTGAATGAATTGCAGTACGAAATCGGTCGACCGGGAGGAGTACTGCCGCGGACAGATGCGTAGCGACCTCAAGATGAATTCATCCGAAATCTGGTATCGGGCTCCCACAGGCCAGAACCCGCGTATCGCAATCTCACTGTCGTAACCTTCCTCACCGGTTTCCGTATCAGTCAATGAGCCCGTACATATTTTCGGCCCGACTGGAGTTGAGGTGCTATGGGACGTTCACCGATACTCAGGAAGGTACTCAGGGTGAGCCTCCTGATCGGCTCCTTCCTGGTGGTTCTCTTCTGCGTCACGTACCGGCCCTGGGAACTTCACTATGGAGCCACCAGGGAGGAGATCGGGCGTCAGATGCCGGGCGACGAGATCGTCGAAAACCCAACCTTCAACGCCACTCGAGCGATAACGATCAAAGCCGCGCCCGAAGATATCTGGCCCTGGATAGTCCAGATAGGCTACGGAAAAGCGGGTTTCTACAGCCACGACTGGCTGGATAACGCCGGCATCAGCAGCGCGAAGGAGGTCATCCCCGAATACCAGTCGCTCCAGGCGGGTGACGTGATTCAATTAACGAAGCAAGAGACAATCAGGGTGGAATCGCTCGATCCGAATCGGTCACTGGTGCTGGTATACGGGAGTGAATCCAGCCCGGTATTCACCTGGGTGTGGGGTCTCTATCCCTCAGACAGGGAGCGGACCCGGATGGTGGTCCGTCTGCGCTGGCATCAGGACCGGGCCAGAGAGAGGATCATGACGCGGCTTTTCGAGATCATCATGATGAAAAGGCACCTGAGGGGTATCAGGAAGCGGGCTGTTCGGTAATTGCCCCGGGGACGTGGGGAGGTTTGAGGCGGGATGTTGAGGCAGGAAGGTTGAGGCGGCCGGCGGATTCTGTATAATCCCACCTGATATCCACGGCTGAGAAAAGAGGTGGTTATGAAACGCGTCTCCCTGTTCACACTTCTGATCGCGATCACGCTGCTGACTTCAGGCGGCAGCTTCCCATCCCCGGAATACCCTGCTCAATCCGCTCCGGGATCGAACGGCACGGAGTTCTCGATCTCATTTTCCCGATCGGCGCATTCCGGGCCCATCACCGGCCGTGTATTCGTGATGCTCTCGGCCTTCGAACAGCGGGAACCGAGATTCCAGGTCAGTACCGGCGGGGTTCCCTTCTACGGTATCGATGTGGATCAGCTGGTGCCGGGAGAACAGGTCGTCATCGATGACGGGATCTTCGGGTACCCGGTCGAGAGTCTGCGGGATATTCCGCCCGGCGAGTATTTCGTCCAGGCGTTCGTGAATATCTATACCGAATTCCGCCGCTCGGACGGGCATACCCTCTGGATGCACCAGGACCAGTGGGAGGGTCAGCGTCCGGCCCGGACCGAGACCATCGAGCTGGTCTGCGGGAACGTGATCCCGCCGGTCACCATCCCGGAGGATACCGGGTGGGTGAAGCGCATCAGGTTCCAGAGTTCCATCCTGACCGAATTCTGGGGCGAACCGATGTACCTGGGAGCGACGATCCTGCTGCCCCGTGGTTACGAGCAGGAGACGGACCGGAGCTATCCCGTGAACTACATCCAGGGTCATTTCTCACTCCCGGGGATGCCATCATGCAGGAACTCATCCCCTGGCTTGAAGAGCATTTCCGGATCATCCGGGAACCGTACGCCCGGGTCCTCTCGGGCGGGTCCACCGGCGGGTGGATATCGCTTGCCATGCAGATCTTCTACCCCGATTTCTTCGGCGGCGTGTTCTCGCTCTGCCCCGACCCGGTTGATTTCCACTACTTCCAGTGTGTCGACATCTATGAGGATGACAACGCCTACTACAAGGAGCGCGGGTGGCTGCGGGTGCCGACCGCCAGCGACCGTCGGACCGACGGGATCGTAACCCTGACCTATCAGCAGCGGAACCATTTCGAACTGACTCTCGGCACAAAAGGGAGGTCGGGGGACCAGGTCGACATCTTCGAGGCCGCCTATGGACCGATCGGAGAGGACGGGTATGTGAAGCCGCTCTTCGACAAGCTCACCGGTGAGATCGACAGGGAAGTGGCCGAATACTGGCGGGAGCATTTCGACCTGAATCACATTCTCCAGACGAACTGGTCCGAACTCGGCCCGAAACTGAGAGGCAAGATCCACATCTATACCGGTGACATGGATACCCACTACCTAAACAACGCCGTGGTGCTGATGGAGGATTTTCTGGAGAGTACCGAGAATCCGTACTATGACGGGGTCGTAGAATACGGGGATGGCCAGCCCCATTGCTGGGGACCGAGAGGGGTCGACCTTCTGATGCTGATGGCCAGGCATATCGAGAAGGCCGGGGAAGGCTGACACCAGGTTCTGACACCATGCACGACATCGATAGTGAAGATGCTGGTGAAACGATCCCGGGAGGAACACTCCTCACGGATCGTCCCGTGAGGAGTGTTGGAAAAGGTTGCG
>JALGWK010000375.1 GCA_025774205.1 bacterium | reverse complement strand
TCCCAGGACTGGGCCGAGATTCTCTACCGGATGTACTCCCGGTGGATAGAACGGGCCGGATACAAGCACGCCGTCCTCGATTACCAGCCGGCCGACGAGGCGGGGATCAAGGACGCCACCCTCGAGATCGAGGGAGACTGGGCCTACGGCTACCTCAAGGCGGAATCGGGAGTGCACCGGCTGGTCCGGATCAGCCCCTTCGACGCCAACTCGCGGCGCCATACCTCCTTCGCCAGCGTCTTCGTCACGCCGGCGGTCTCCGACGACATCACCGTCGAGATCGATGAGACCGATCTGCGGATCGACACCTACCGGGCGAGCGGCGCGGGCGGACAGCACGTGAACAAGACTTCGAGCGCGGTCAGGATCACTCACCTGCCGACAAAGATCGTGGCCCAATCCCAGTCGGAGCGGTCACAGCACCGCAACCGGGAGACGGCCATGCGGATCCTCAGGTCCCGTCTCTACCAGCTCGAACTGGAGAAGCGGCGGGAGAAGGAAGACGAACTGGCGTCGGGCAAGATGAAGATCGAGTGGGGCAGTCAGATCCGGTCATACGTGCTCCATCCCTACAATATGGTGAAGGATCACCGGACCGAGGTCGAGACATCGAACGTCCAGAGTGTGCTGGATGGGGATCTCGACAGCTTCATTGAAGCGTATCTTCTATGGGTGAAGAAGTAAGGGTATCGATATCGACGCTCCTCCGGGGAACCGGTATATTGCCCCGGTTACAGGATGGATTCGATAGAATCGGACGGACAGTTGACTGAAAGAGAACCGGACAGAGACGCCTCGAAGGCGGAAATGACCCCCGAGGAGGAGTACGACCAGTATGTCGCCGCCCGGCGGCAGAACCTGGAAGCGATCCGCCGGCAGGGGATCGAACCGTATCCGTGGAGGTACGACCCGACCCACACCGTCACCGGGGTGCTGGAGGCATGGGAGGACCTGGTCGGTGAGGATGATCCGGCCGACGATCAGCCGGAAGTGAAATTGGCCGGCCGGCTCCTCGGATTCCGTTCCCACGGGAAATCGATCTTCGCCGACCTTCTCGACGCCACCGACCGGATCCAGCTCTACATCAAAAAGGATGTCGTCGGGGACGACCTCTTCGGCGTGGCAGCCCATCTCGATCTCGGTGACTGGATCGGGATCGAGGGCACCCTGATGGTGACGCGGATGGGGGAGAAGACGGTGCGGGTGACCGGTTTCACCCTGCTTGCCAAATCACTCCGGCCGATCCCGACTCCCAAATCGACAGTCGATCCCGAAACCGGTGAAGAGAAGACCTTCGACGCCTTCACCGACAAGGAGTCCCGCTACCGTCTCCGGTATGTCGATCTCTTCGTGAATCCCGAGGTACGCGATGTCTTCCGCACCCGGGCGCGGCTCACCTCCTCACTCCGGGAACTCCTCGACGGCAACGGTTTCATCGAGGTGGAAACCCCGGTCCTGCAGAGTCTTCATGGCGGCGCGAGCGCCCGTCCCTTCGTGACCCATCACAACACGCTCGACATGGAGATGTATCTCAGGATCGCGATAGAACTCCATCACAAGCGGCTCATTGTGGGCGGTCTCGACCGGGTCTACGAGATCGGCCGCATCTTCCGGAATGAAGGGCTCGATCGGAAGCACAATCCCGAGTTCACAATGCTCGAACTCTACCAGGCCTTTGCCGATTACGGAGATATCATGGTCCTCGTGGAGGAGATGTTCGCCAACTGGTGCCGATCGGTACTGGAGGGGCGGTCGACCGTCACCTGGGACGGTCAGGAGATCGACCTGGCACCTCCCTTCCCGCGGATGAAATACCTGGACCTCCTTCGGGAACACAGCGGGATCGACGTCGCCGCCCTGGATGAACCGGCTCTGCGGCAGGCGCTCGATGAGGCGGGCGTCGATACGGAAGGGAAGTACGGTCGGGCGGGCCTGCTCGACGAGGCCTTCGGACATTTCGTTGAGCCGCATCTGATACAGCCGGTTTTCGTGATCGACCATCCTGTGGAACTGAGCCCCCTGGCCAGGCGTCACAGGGAACAGCCGGGCGTCACGGAACGCTTCGAACTGATCATCGCGGGGATGGAATTCGCCAACGCCTTCAGCGAACTGAACGATCCCGACGATCAGCGCCAGCGCTTCATGGCCCAGCTGGAACTCCTGGAACTCGGTGATGTCGAGGCGCAGCGGCTCGATGAGGATTACCTCCGCGCCCTCGAATTCGGCCTGCCTCCGACGGGCGGCCTGGGTGTCGGCCTCGACCGGGTGACGATGCTCTTTACCGATCAGC
>JALGWK010000374.1 GCA_025774205.1 bacterium | reverse complement strand
TCGGGTGGTCCGATCAACGAACCCATAGCCCGTTACGGTCCGTTCGTCATGAATACCAGGGAAGAGATTGAAGCGACCCTCGATGAGATCCGGGAGGGTACCTTCATCCGCTGAACCGGGCCTGTACCGCTACCAGATCCCACCGCAAATCCCACGGCGGTTCCCGTTCCCACTGGACTCCTCCTGCCGACGGGAGCGTGACAGATGTCATGCCGATGGCTACATTTGTCACTGCGGAGGAGAATCATGAACGACAACGACAGACTGCTCGAAGACCTCGGTCGACGCTATCTCGAAGCATATCCCCACGCCGGTCGGGAGTGGGACCGGGCAGCAGATTCACTCATCGGCGGCGGCAGTCACACGCTCCGTCTCTTCAGTCCGGCACCCTTCAGGATCGGAGAATCCAGGGGCGCCCTGGTGACAGACGGCGACGGCCAGGAGATACTCGACTTCTGGCAGGGTCACTACACCAACATCCTCGGACACAATCCCCCCGTCATCACCGAGGCCCTGACGAAGGGCTTCGAGGCGGGCTACGGTCTCCAGAGCGGGATCGTCGACAGTCTGCAGATCGATTTCGCCGAACTGCTGCAGCGCCAGATAGGCGGTGAGCGGATCCGATTCACGACCAGCGGTGCACTCGCCAACCAGTACGCGATCATGCTCGCCAGGGCCTTCACCAACCGCTCCCTGATCCTCAAGATCGGTGGGGGGTGGCAGGGAGCCCAGGCGCTCACCCTCAAGGGGGTTTCATTCCGGGACGGTTACGATCATGCCGAGACGGAAGGACTCTCGCAGGACATGATGGACCGCGTGCTGCTCGCCCGCTACAACGATCCCGCCAACCTCGAGGAACTCTTCCGCCAGCACGGCGACGAAATCGCCTGTTTCATCCTCGAGCCGTGGATGGGGATGGGTGGTTTCATGGCCGCTACAGTCGAGTACCTCCGGACCGCCCGCGAACTGACCAGTCATTACGGCACCGTCCTCATCTTCGACGAGATCATCTCCGGATTCAGGTTCCGGGCCGGAGGTGTTCACACTCTCTATGGTATCGAACCGGAACTCTCCACCTATGCCAAGATCGTCGGCGGGGGGATGCCGCTGGCGGTCGTCTGCGGCCGGGAGGAGATCATGCGCCTCTGCGGTCCCGAGGCCGGGCGTCGCGTGAAATTCGACGGCGGCACCTTTTCAGCCCATCCTGCCGCTCTTCTGGCAGGTTTCACCACCGTGGAATACCTGGCCGCGCACGAGGATGAGATCTATCCGGAACTGGGGCGGCTGGGGGAGAAGATGCGCCGGGGGGTGGAGGAAGTGTTCTCCCGGGCAGGCATCCCCGTCATCTGTACCGGTGATGGCAACGAGGTCGTGCCCGACAGTTCGGTGGGTATGCTCCACTTCCCCGTTGATGAGGGTCTCGAGATCATCTCCCCCGAGCATGTCTCTCGGCGCGCTCTCCACCGAGCATACCGAAGAACATCTGCAGTGGCTCCTCCAGGCGTGTGAAGGCGCCGCGGAATACTTCAGGAGCGATCGGGATGGCAAGATCGAGTGACAGTCACAGTGCTCCGGCAGGGCTCGCGGTAGCCATAGCCCTCCTGCTGGTCGTCGGCTATCTCGCCATGGTCAGATACGATCCCCCCGAACCACGATCCACCTCCTCGAATCAGCGGACCTTCTCAGCGTTGCGGGCCCTGCCTATCCTCGATGATCTTGTGGGTGACGGCATTCCGCATCCTGTCGGCAGTGCCCACCATGACGTGGTGCGTGACCGGATCTTCGCGCATTTCGCATCGTTCGGCTACACCCCGGAGATCCAGCGGGCGACGATCGAAACCCGGAGCGGTCCGCGGGAGATCTCGAACGTCATCGCCCGGATCAGGGGAATGATACCCGGACAGGCGGTGGTGCTGGTTTCCCATTATGATTCGGTGACTGAAGGTCCCGGTGCCTCCGACGCGGGCGTCTGCGTGGCGACCATCCTGGAGATCGCCCGGATGCTCAGTGAGGACGCCCCGCCGCTCAATGACATCATCTTCCTGGTGACCGATGCCGAAGAGTACGGACTGCTCGGAGCCCGGCTATTCGTGGAGGAGTACAATCTGCCGCGGGATGCCGTGGTGATCAACCTTGATGCCCGGGGCACATCCGGTCCGAGTCTCATGTTCGAGACCAGCGATGAGAGCGGCTGGCTCATTGATATCTTTGCCGCAGTGATCGAACAACCTGCCACCAGTTCGCTCTTCTACGAAATATACAAGCGGATGCCCAACGACAGCGATTTCACGGTCTTCAAGAGGAACGGTTTCGAGGGCTTGAATTTCGCTTTCATCGGTGAGGTTGAGAACTACCATACCGACCGTGACAACTTCGCGAATGTCACCCACTCGAGCCTGCAGCATCACGGTGATAACGCCCTGGCGCTTCTCCGGGCGCTCGGCTGGAGCGACCTGTCCGGGCGGGAGTCCGGGCGACGGGTCTATTTTGATCTGCTGGGCTTTACGGTGGTGAAGTGGCCGGAAATACAGACCCTGAGATATGCCCTCTTCGGGCTGCTGCTGGTACTGCTGGCGTTACTGAAGCTTCATCGCGAGGAGATGATCGAAACCTCGGGAGTCGTTGCTGCCTGTGTCCTGTGGATCATCCTCCTGGCGGGCGGTATCCTCCTCGGCTGGGGGCTCGACCGGCTCCTCGTCCTGCTCGGAGGCATCACTTCACAATGGATGGACGGGGCGTTCCTGGTCATCGGCGCTTTCTGGCTCCTCGCGCTGCTCTGGGCCTTCCTGGTCGTGCCGCGGCTGGGGGCGAAGATGGGTATCACCTCCACCTGGGAGATGTGGCTGGGTATCTGGTTGTGGTGGACGATACTGAGCCTGCTCTGCGGGATGTTTGCGCCCGGCGCCAGTTTCCTCTTCCTGGTTCCCGCTCTCACGGCTTCGGCCATCGGCGCTCTGGTAGCCATCCTGCTGGTCAATCGTTCAGGACTCAGCGGGCAGGTGACAGCCGTGATCTCAGCCGTGATCGCCGCCGCGATCTGGCTGCCCCTGGAATTCATCATCTACGACGCGATCGGATTCGGCGCCAACATCTTTCTGGCAGTCAGGGCGACCATGGTCATGCTGCTGTTGAGCCCCCTCATGATCCGGGTTCAGCCCTGGCAGGAGGGACGCAGGTAGGAAAAGGACTAACTGATTACAGGATTTGACCGGCTGGTTCCTGACCGATACTTTATCTGATTCGTGATACGCTCCATGCCTCCGGGGTGGATATTCCGCAAACCTGGTACACCCGTAACTGCATCGAGGTTTCTACCGATGAACATGAACGAACTTACTGCCACCGCCAGTGCGATGGTTGCCCCCGGCAAGGGGATTCTGGCCGCCGATGAGAGCGGCGGGACGATCAAGAAACGATTCGACACGATCGATGTCGAGTCGACCGAAGAGAGCCGCCGTGCCTACCGTGAACTGCTCTTCACCACTGACGGGGCGGAGGAGTTCGTAAGCGGAGTGATCATGTTCGATGAGTCGCTTCGGCAGAGTACTCCCGACGGGGTGCCCTTCGCGGAGGTTCTCGGGAACAGGGGTGTCATCGCGGGCATCAAGCCTGACCGGGGAGCTAAAGACCTGGCGGGATTCCCCGGTGAGAAGGTCACTGAAGGACTCGCCGGTCTCAGGGAGCGTCTGCAGGAGTATTTCGATCTGGGAGCCCGGTTCGGCAAGTGGCGGGCTGTCATTACGATCGGG
>JALGWK010000373.1 GCA_025774205.1 bacterium | reverse complement strand
GCGCGAGGGCTGTTCCCGGAGCGGGGGCAGCCCTCGTTATGTTTATTCCCTGATCAGCGGGAAGAGCTCTGATCGGGTCCTCCCCTCCTGCATGATCTGTTCGATCCAGGCCGCCTCCGCGGGGTAGTCGGCAGCCACATCCGTGCTCTCGGCCAGATCCTGCTCCAGGTCGTACAGTTCGATCGGCTCAGGGACGCGCCGCCGGAACGCCTTCCAGTTTCCTGACCGCACCGCCTGCTGTCCGTTGTGTTCCCAGTAGAGATAGTCGTGCGCCTGCTGCCGTCCGGAATGGCCGAGCAGGCTCGGCAGGAGTGAGAGCCCGTCGGTATCGGCCGGAACCTCTCCGCCGGTGACCTCCATCAGGGTCGGCATCCAGTCCTGGAAGGCCGAGATGTGATCGCAGGTGGTGCCCGGCTCGATCATGCCGGGCCAGCGGGCGATCATGGGAACGCGGATGCCTCCCTCCTGCAGTGACACCTTCAGGCCGCGCAGTGGTCCGGCACTCTCGAAGAAACCGGAATCGGTACCCCCGTTGAAGGTCGGCCCGTTGTCGCTGGTGAACACCACCAGGGTGTTCTCGTCGAGTCCAAGTTCCGTCAGCAGCGACATGATCTCGCCGATACCGCGATCCATCCGGGTTATCATCGCGGCATAGGCGGCCCGCGGAGCACGATGGGGAAGGTAGCTCTTCTCGCCCCGGTAGGGAGTTTCCGGGAAGGCATCCCGGTACTCCTCGAGGGAGTCCTCCGGCACCTGGAGTGAGGCGTGGGGTACCGGGAAGGGGAGATAGAGGAAGAAGGGCTGTTCCCGGTTCTCGCTGATGAACCGGAGCGCGTCTTCCATCATGAGATCCATCGAGTACTCTTCGCCGGAATATTCGCGGTAAGAGTCGGGATCGAGCGGATCCCGGTCGGCGGGGAGCCGCTGATGGGGATAGAAGTAGTCGTTCCCCTCCAGGAGTTCCTTCTCCCCGTTCCGCCACAGGTGGGTGGGGTAGTAATTATGGGCCACCCGCTGGCAGAGGTAGCCGTACCAGTGGTCGAATCCCTGCCGGTTCGGTTCCCCGGTACTCCCCGGCCCGCCGAGACCCCACTTCCCGATCGCCCCGGTCACGTAGCCTTCCTGCTGGAGGAGGGTACCGATGGTGACGGTATCGGCCGGCAGGGGACGCTGGCCCTCCAGGGCCGGATCGCGCCAGACATCCCCGCGATCACCCATCTCGTCGTTGCCACGGATGAAGGAGTGTCCGGTGTGCTGTCCGGTCAGGAGCACGCAGCGGGAAGGCGCGCAGACCGGGCTGCCTGAATAGTGCTGGGTGAAGCGCATCCCCGCTTCGGCGAGACGGTCGAGGTTGGGGGTGCGTATCTTCTCCTGCCCGTAAGAGCCGAGTTCAGCGTAACCGAGGTCGTCGGCGAGGATGAAGATGATGTTCGGACGGCCGTGGCCGCCGCGTGAACAGGAGGACAGTGACGCAGTGGAGAACGACGACGCGGTCAGCGCCGCCGTTCCGAGTCCGACCTGCCTGATGAAGTCTCTTCTATGGAGCCTGTCTGACATGAGCCCGGTTCCTGTTACGGGTTGATGTCAGACAGATACTGTCTCCCTGATCGTGCCGTCAACAGTGATGGTGATATCGTGGTACGGAATCCTTTTCCCGCTGGCGGTCACGGCATCCCGCGCCAGGGCGGGGAGTCCGAAACAGCAGGGAACTTCCATGTGGACGACGGTGATCGACCTGATCTCGTTCCCTTCCACGATCGCGGTCATCTTCTCGCGGTAGAATTCGGCGTCATCCAGCTTGGGGCAGCCGACCAGCAGCACCTTGTCCTTCAGCAGATCCTCATGGAAGGAGGGGTAGGCGAAGGGAACGCAGTCCGCTGTCAGGAGCAGGTCGGCGTCCTTGAAGTAGGGTGCTTTCGGAGGCAGGAGCATGATCTGGACCGGCCAGTGGGTCAGGCGCGACACTCCCGGGAGAGCGGGGCCCGCTGCCGGTTCCTCCATGTCCGGGCGCTCGATCTCTCTGGAAAGCGAACCGGGACAGCCGCACGGCTCTGGATTCGGTTCGACCCCGTGGGCCGGGATCTCGATACCTTCTTCACGAAGATAGCCGACGGCTTCTTCGTAGAGCGTCATCTCGCCATGATTCGCCATGACCTTCCGCTCGTCGTACTCTTCGGCTTCGCGTTCAACGACGGTCATCGCCCCTTCGGGGCAGAAACCGACACAGGCGCCCAGTCCGTCGCAGAAGAGATCGCTCACCAGCCGGGCCTTGCCGTCGATGATCTGCAGCGCTCCTTCGGGACATTCCGGCATACAGAGTCCACAGCCATTGCACAGGTCCTCGTCGACCTCGATGATCTTTCTAAGCACTTTCTACTCCCATTGTCTCCGCGAGCTGGGTCAGCCGCGTCTTCTTGAGATGTTCACGGAACTGGTTGTCGAGGGAATCGAGCAGATTCCCGAAAACACAACCCTCGTTTTGGCAGAGCCCGGTGGCGAGGAGACAGCCCTCGGTAGAGAGGGGTCCCTCGATCGCCTCGTAGATCTCCAGGAGGGAGATGGAATCGGCCGATCTTGCCAGCTGGAAGCCTCCCGAGGGACCGCGCTGCGAGCGGACGAAACCATCATTCTCCAGGATCTTCAGGACCTTGGCCAGATGGGCGCTGGAACCTCCCAGCGTCCCGGCGATCTCCCGGGTCGGCAGGACCTCGTCCGGTCTGGCGGCGAGGATGGCCATGGAGTGGAGGGCGAGTGAAACCGCCTCAGGTATCCTGATCGCTCTCGACATCGTGGTGACGAACCTCCGTGATTACGTAATCTGGTACTATAATACCATAATTATGACGTGAGGTAAAGTCCCACCGTAAACCAACCGTGCACCGCGACCGGAAATGGATCGTAAACCAACCGTGCACCGCGACCGAAAACAGCGACCGGGAAAAGGATTGCAGATTACTCTTCAGCGGTGAAGGGGGGCAGGATCAGCTCCTCGAGCGGCCGCTTCGGTACGTGATGCCGGCCTTCCTCATCCCGCCAGTACCGGATGTCACCGGTCTCACCCACGTCCTCGAGGATGACCTCCTCGGCCGGTTTTCCGAGTGCCAGGACGAGAAGGATCTCGAACCGGGCCTCATCGATCCCGAGAGCCTCCATGAGGCCCTGTTTGCTGAAAGAACCGATAACACATCCACCCAGTCCCAGTTCGGTCGCGCCGAGCATGATGGCGTGGGCCGCGATGCCATGGTCGCAGCTGAAGGTGGAGGTGATCTCCGTGTCCCCGAGGATGATGATATAGGCCGTGGGATGTTCCCCCTCGCCGGGTCCCTTCCAGTCCTCCAGGTATCCCGCCCACCTCATGTGGGGGAAGATCTTCCCGCAGGTGGCTTCGTCACTGCCGAGCAGGTATTTGAGCGGCTGCAGGTTGGCGCTCGACGGCGAATGGCGGGCGCGGGCGAACTCCACCAGTTCCTTCAGGGTTCCTTCCTCGATTGCCACTGATCCGTCGAAGCGACGGTAACTGCGGGTATTCCTGATCAGATCTTTCAGCATTACTGCCTCTCTCCCCGGGCGTACCTGATCTCGCCGCCGACGATGGTCAGGTCGACCACGGTGTTCGGAATCTCGTCCTCCGGGATCGTCATGATGTCGTTCGACAGAACCACGATATCAGCCAGTTTGCCAGGTTCGAGTGAGCCCTTCAGGTGTTCCTCGAAGGCTGCCATGGCATTATTGATCGTGTATGAGCGCAGCGCCTCATTACGGGTCATCTTCTGTTCCGGGTAGAAAATGGTTCCGTCCCAGCAGAGCCGGGAGACCGAAGCGTGGAAGCTGGCGATCGGATCGATGTCCTCGACCGGCACATCGGTCCCGTTGGTGACCAGAACACCGAGATCGAAGAAGGTCCGCCACAGATAGGCGCCCTCTTCGGCGCGCTGCTCCCCCAGTTTCTTCAGCACCCACGGACCGTCCGAGGTGCAGTGAATGCCCTGCATCGCGGCGATAACACCGAGTTCCAGGAAGCGTTCAATGTCATCGGGATGGAGATGCTGGGCGTGCTCGATCCGCCAGCGGAGGTCGGTCGCTTCCGGGTTCGCGTTCATCACCCGTTCGTAAATGTCGAGTGTTTCCCGGTTCCCCCGATCGCCGATGGCGTGGGTAGCGACCTGGAATCCATGCTTCACGGCGATC
>JALGWK010000372.1 GCA_025774205.1 bacterium | reverse complement strand
ATCCGCCGGGTGAACCCGATCATGAACAAGTGGTACGCCGAGAACCGTCCCCTGGAAGGGAAGAAGTGCCACGAGTGCTACCACAACAGCGACACCCCCTGTGAGCCCTGCCCCACCATCCGCTGCCTGGAGACGAAGCAGTCCGAACGGGAGATCGTGCCCGGCCTCCCCGGCTCCCCGGTGCAGTGGATCGAACTCTACAGCTATCCGATCATCGACCAGGAAAGCGGCGAAGTCACGGGAGTAGCTGAGTTCGTCCGGGACATCACCGCCCGGAAGCTGACAGAAGAAGCCCTGCAGACGAGCGAGCACAGCCTGCGCACCCTCTTCGATACAATGGTCGAAGGGGTCATCTGGGTCACTTCGGAAGGATCCTTCAAGAACGCCAATCACGCGGCTGAAGAGATCCTGGGGATCAAGAGATCGGACGGCGCGGAGTCAGGCTATCTGATACCGGCCTGGGATCTGCTCGATGAGGATGGCAACCACCTCCCTTTCGAGAACGCCCCGTGGATGGTCGCCCTCAGGGAGAACCGGTCAGTCAAGGACACGGTCGTCGGTCTTCAGACTCCCGAAAACAGGATCACCTGGATCATGGTGACCATCACCGTTATCCGCGACGAGGAGGGTGAGCCGGTGAGCGGGGTAGCGACCTTCGCCGACATCACCGAGCGGAGGACCCTCGAACAGCAGCTGATGCAGGCCCAGAAGATGGAGGCTATCGGTCGGCTTGCGGGCGGCGTCGCTCACGACTTCAACAACATCCTCACCGTCATTTCAGGCAATGCCCAGCTCGGTATGATGTCGCTCCGTGAGGACGATCCGATGCGGGAACGGCTGGCCACCATCAAGAAAGCCGCCGAGCACGCCGAAGAACTAACCCGGCGACTGCTCGCCTTCGGCAGGAAGCAGATCACCTCACCGCGAGTGGTGAATATCAACGAGATTCTGTCCGACCTGGAGAAGATGCTCCACCGGGTTATCGGGGAGGATATCACGCTCGACATTCTGCCGGAGAACCAGGTCAGGTCCATCCGCTTCGATCCCACCCAGCTCGAACAGATCTTCATGAACCTGGTAGTGAATGCCCGCGACGCCATGCCGGAGGGAGGCACCCTCACCATCGAAACCGCCAATGTCCAGCTGGGCGAGGATTACATCCGCCTTCACCCCTACATCAACGCCGGCCCGTACGTACGGATCAGCATTTCCGATTCCGGTATCGGGATGGATGAGGAAATCCTGCAGCAGGTCTTCGAACCGTTCTTCACGACCAAGGAACAGGGGAGCGGGCTGGGGCTCTCCACTGTCTACGGGATCGTGAAGCAGAGCGGCGGCACCATCGAGATCGAGAGCGACCGGGACTCCGGGACAGTGATCACGATCTACCTGCCGGTCGAGGACGGTGCCGCGGAGGTCTCCAGCCGGTCTGAGCAGAGATCCGATCTGATCCAGGGACACGAGCGGATTATGCTGGTTGAGGATGAGGAAGGGGTCCGGGCATTTGCCGCCGAAACCCTCACCGAGCTGGGCTATACTGTCGACGATTTCAGCACGCCAGGTGAGGCCTGGGAGTTCTGTGAGGCCGGGGACCGGGAGATCGACCTGATCCTGACTGACGTGATCATGCCCGGCGAGAGCGGAGCCGAGCTCGCCGAGCGGCTCAAACCCCTCTATCCCGATGTACCGATCCTCTTCATGAGCGGTCACACCGACGATTTCATCGTCCACCACGGGGTGCTCGACGAAGGCGTCGAATTTATCGCCAAGCCCTTCTCACCCCAGGAACTCTCCCTGAAACTGAGGGAAATCCTCGATGATACGATCGGGTGATCCCCGGCCGTCATTTTCAGATAATTGAACCATTACCGCTGGTACGGGTGATCCTGAAAAATCAGTCGGACTGGAGGGTTCAGCACTCCAGTTTCTCGACCTCCTCAACGAGCGGGATATACCGGTCGTAGGGGAGCGCGCCCCAGCTTTCGGCAGTGATAGCACCCTGGCTGCGGGAGATCAGCGAAACCCGGTGAGCGGTCTCCTCATCAGGCGCATGGTAGATATCCATGAAATCGTACGGGCCGAGGATGGCATAATGAGCTATCCACTCCACCTCGGGACAGAGGTCCTGGACCTTCTTCATCCAGGCTTTTCCGACCGTCTTGCGTCCCCGTGGATCGCGCATGGCGTTCATCAGGATGTACATCGGCATGAGGATCACCTCCTGGCGGGATGTGCGTCTGAAATCGTATCCGACCCGTTCCGGTTCGTCCACTCCCGCGAGAGAGGCACCCCGGCCGCATTAGTCAGCGAGCGAACCGCCTGATACCCGCCTGCCGGGCCGCTTCCAGAGCTGTCTCGTATTCTTCCATCCTCAGGGGACGATCCACTTCCGGTCGGCGACCCGACCTGAAGAGCGGCCGGTACTGCGCCATGACGTTGACACAGGTGTCAGGCGAGAGCTCCTCGGCCAGGAACCGCATGCACTCAGCCGTAC
>JALGWK010000371.1 GCA_025774205.1 bacterium | reverse complement strand
CGGACATCCGGCAGGGAGGCCTGGGGGACCGGTGTCAACGCGTTGATCTCCGCCTGTGACAGGGCCCCGTCGCTGTTGCCGTCCCCCCACAGTTCCAGGAGGGTGGGTGAGTTGAAGACCCCCCAGTACTGGAAGATGGGCGGCGGCAGGGTGCCGTCGGGGTAGGCCGCCGGACCCCTCACGTTGTAGGCCAGGATCGCCGGGGGGTTCCCGTTGACCTCCTTGATGAGGGTATAGAGGTTCGGATTGACGGCCCCGGGCTGGCGGTCGTCGACCGATACCAGTCCATCGTAGGTCCGGTCGAGGGTCAGCCGTATCGTCTCCGACTCGTTCAGGTATCGGTCGAGGAAGACCGGCAGGTTCTCCTCCTGGGGCAGGGAAGTGAAATCGCCCGGCTTGTACATCGTGCCGTTGCTCAACGGAACCGCCGAATCGCGGTTCATCGCCACGAATTGATCTGAGAGATTGGCGTTGAAGGTCAGCTGGTTGGGGGCCGCGTCGAGCCAGATCGGCTGCCGGTTGAAGTGATCGATATAGTAGCCCGCCTGTCGGATGTCGGTCCCGAGGGAGGTCATCGCCATCCGGGCGTTCTGCTGCGTCTCGATCACGTCGAGTTCGACCGTGTTGATCCGGTTCTGGGCCTGGAAGACGATCAGCATCGCCGAGAACATCACTGACGTCAGCACCAGGGAGATCATCAGCTCAACGAGCGTAAATCCCCCCTCCGCCGATGACCATCTGTTCACGGTTGCGCGCGGGGTGTCAGACCGGTTCTCCGGTCCACGCGCGGTATTCAGGACTGTCGGAAACGACATTGCGCTCTCCTAAGACTAGAAACGGGCAACCCGGCCGTGCAGATTCACGTCGTGGGTACTTTGGCTCAAACCCATCCATGTAACAGTCACCGATATAGTCTTGATGACCGTCCTTCCGCCGGCGTCGACACTGTCTCCTATCGCCACCGCCCGCGTGTATCTGGTATAGGCCTGGTCGCCCTGTTCCACCTGTCCCTGGGCTTCACTGGGGAAATTCGCCGAGGTGATCTCGGAGAAGATATTGTGGTTCAGGATCTCCTCCATCCGGTCCTCGGCGAGTGATGTCGCCAGCGACAGGTTCTGCGCGAACCTGTTTCCGCGGACGACCGCCAGCATCAGAGGTCCGAGACTCATGACGCCGAGCGAAAGCAGCATCATGGTCATCACGACCTCGATCAGGGTGAATCCCCCTTCCCCGCGGGGGGGAACACCATCACCAACCCGGTCCCGCTGCACCAGTACGGGACGCGGGATGGTGATACGCTTTCTCAGTATCTTCCGCATGATCATTTCCATGCCGGATTCCCTGAGGCATTCCATGTAAGTGCCTTGGCTGCGCCTGTCGGCCGGTAGAGTACTATCGCCCGCTGTCCGAGCGGATCGTTCTCCCTGATCCGCTCCGACAGCTGCAGCATGACCACGCCGGTCTCACGGCAGCTTCCATTGGGGTAAAAGACGATCCGGGGTGGTGAACCACCGAACGAGATCGGCACGGTGGTGCTGATACCGTCGGGCAGGTTGTCCGCCGTGACGTAGCCGAAAAGGACCCCGGCAGTCAGACTGAAGGGGCCGAGCACCCGCTCACCCGGGTTTGGAGTCAGGTTCCCGCGGTTCTCCTCGATGAAGTTCGCGGCGGTCGAGACCCCGCCGCCGCCGCCGTCATCGGCGAAAACGATGTACTGACGTGAGGCCGCCTGGAACATGACCACCCACGGATTCCTCTCGTCAACTGCCCGCAGTCTGGCGTACCTGAGGTTTGTGATCAGGTCACGGGTCGCCGCCGAGAGCTTCTGGTTCATCATGTAGCCGCGGAAGGTGGGCGCGGAAACACTGGTCATGATCCCGATCACCACCACCACTACGAGCAGTTCGACCAGGGTGAATCCGGCGTTTGCCCTGCTTCTTCCGGTCATTGTTCTCACGTTGCCTCGTTTTACCTCAGGAACCCGGTGTACCAGGTCCATATCTGCTGGCCGGCTACGATCGCGATGAGCGCGCCCGCGGCCAGGAAGGGTCCGAAGGGAACCGTTTTATCCCTGCCGCCGGTGGCGAGATAGATCACCCCGCCGGTCGCGCCCAACACGAAAGCGGCGAACAGGGCCACTATCAGCACCTGCCAGCCGGTAAAGGCCCCGATCGCGGCGGCCAGCTTGATGTCACCGCCCCCCATCGTTTCACGCTTGTAGACAGCATCACCCAGGACCGCGATCCCGTACATGATACCGCCCCCCGCCAGAGCCCCGATCAGGGACTCCAGCGGGGAGAGATCTCCGGGTACGATCGAGATC
>JALGWK010000065.1 GCA_025774205.1 bacterium | reverse complement strand
CTGGTTCTCGAAGAGGACCTCATTCAGGACAGCTACCCCGGGCGCGTTCAGCGAGAGCCAGCCCAGCCAGCTCGTTCCCGATCCCGCCACCCAGGAGTAGAAGTCGATGATGAGATCGTATCCCTCGGTCCCGGGATCGTTCGGGGTACTTACCAGACAGAAAAAATCTGAGGAATGGAACGAGGGATCGCTGAGGAACTCGACGTGTCGGACGGCATGGTCGGTGATGTAGTCGGTGGTGAACCAGGCCGGAGACGATGGGTTTGATACGTCCAGGATCTGCCACTCCCCGGCATTGTTCAGCGGCAGGAAGGCATACCCGCCTGAGACCGCCACGTCCAGGACCGTACCGCCGTCGAGGTTCGCCCCGTCCCAGCTGCCGGTCCAGAAGGGGGAAGCCGGATTGGTACAGTCCACGATCTCGAGTCCATCCGCCTCACGGGCCAGGTAGAGGATATTATTATCTGCAGCGATGTTGATGATCCGTCCGGACAGGGAGGGGACGTAGGTCCCCACCTCGATCGGCGAGGCCGGATTGGAGACGTCGAGGATTGGAGACGTCGAAGATGTGGACCCTGGTCTCGAAGTAGTCGACCACGTACAGCCTGGTCCCCTCGACCGCCATCCGCCAGGTCCCCGTTTCCGTGTGCCACCGCCAGTAGTAGACCGGGGTGCCCGTACTCAGGTCGAAGAACTTCAGGCCGGCGGCCAGCGCTGCGACGGCATACGTATTCCCCCCGACCTCGAACGTCACCACATCCTGGTAATTGCTCCAGAGGGAGGAGGACCTGAAGGTCGGGAAACCCGGCACCGGCAGGCTCGGATCGAGCTTCCAGTCGGGGGTCTCGTCCTCCTCGAAGACCAGCCCGGGCAAGGTCACCGTACCGCCGGTAAGTTGATAGACCTGATCGGGAGGCGTGACCGGTCTGGTTCGCGAGCCCTGCGCTGACACTGTCCCTTCCCATGGGAACAGAAGCAGGAGGCTCGCCAGCAAGCCGAAGCTAGAGATTCTGCCATTTCCCCATCGCACCGCTCTGTTCATACGTCCAGACCCCTTTTCCCATGTCATCGTCAAGTCGGCTGGTTCGGACCACGAACTCCTGATGCTACGCTTTCGGGCTGACAGGTGTCAAGGAAGGGCGATTCCGGTGGGAAATCGGACATTCCGGCGGTGTCAGTTTTCAACGGCCGGTGAGTCTGATGAGCGGAATGATCACCTCGGCGATCGATATACCCCCGTGCTGGAAGGACCCCTCGAAGCGCTTCCGATGAGGCGCGGCCTCGGAGGTGAAGAGGAGGTAAGCGTCTTCGCGGGCCAGCAGACAGGTGGTGGTGAGCCCTCCGGGAGGGAGACGCCACGCGGCCAGGTCGTCGATCCGGTGGGTCCAGCGCTGATCGGCGTTGAGATTCCGGCCGATTTTGTAGCGGACGCCATGGGAGGCAGTGCGATCTGCCTTCACCTCGATGCTGCGTCCCACCCGGGTACTGCCGTGATCGGTCGCGATCACGACCGGGGCCCCATCGCCCGTCGCCCGTTCTATCAGTTCGGGGAGGGGGGAGTGCCTGAACCACTCCCGGGCCACAGACCTGAAAGCCGCCGAATCAGGCGCAAGCTCTTTCAGGACAAGCGATTCCGTCTGGTCATGGACCAGCAGGTCGAGGAAATTGAAGATGGCCACCGAAAGCCCGTCCGGCACCCCGCCGGCCAGTTTCCTGGCGACCGCCTCCCCCTCAGAGGGGGAGCGGACCCGTTCGAAGAGCGCCAGGCGGGCATTACCGATCCCCCCGGCCGCTGACTCCAGCACACTGGTGATCATCTCCGGTTCGTACCGGTTAAGTCCTTCCTCTCCTTCATCCCCCCCCGAAGCCCACAGGTCGGGATACCGGGCAGCGATCTCATCCGGGAAGCGGCCGGAGAGGAGGGCGTTGCGTGAATAGGGACTGGCTGAAGGGAGAAGGGAGAAGATCGGTGTCCGTTCCACCACGATCGAGCGTGGGAGCAGGGATTCGATGGCGTGCCACTGGTCGAGCCGGAGACAATCGAGGACGATGAAGAGCGCCCGGCCATGTTCAGCCAGCAGGGGCAGGATCGCTTCTGTGGCGACATCAGTAGTGAAGAAGGGTCGGTCATCCCCTTTCACACCCTCTGCCCTCTCTGACGCCACCCACTCCGGATAGCGCTCGATCACCTGCCGGGCGAAGACGCCGTCGGCCTCCCGCTGCAGGGTTATCAGCGATTCTGCCAGTCCCTCCTGTCCGGTCTCATCGAGCCGGGTACTCCACCAGGCCAGCGCTTCCGCGAGGTCGCCCCATTCAGCCGGCGTGAGGGGACCGGACGCGAGTCGTTCAGAAAGGCGCGCGAACTCCCGGGTGTAGTCGCGGGTAAGCGCTTCCCCACGCAGTCGGCCGCTCTCCAGGACCCGTTTGCACACCGACAGAACCTGGCTCGGATTGACCGGTTTGGTGAGGAAATCGGCGATCGACCGGCCGATCGCCTCTTCCATCAGGCCTTCATCTTCCTGCTTGGTGACCATCACCACCGGCAGATCGGGTCGGAGAGCCCGCAGACGTTCCAGGACGCCGATCCCGTCGAGGCCGGGCATCCGCTCGTCGAGCAGGAGCAGGTCGAACGACTCCCCGGCGATCAGCTGGAGCGCGTCTTCACCCGAGGGCACTCCCACCACCTCGAACCCGCGTTCTTCGAGGTACAGGATATGGGGACGGAGCAGGTTTATCTCGTCATCGGCCCAGAGCAGTCGGAAGCGGGCAGTCATGTCAGTGCCCGGTCACGCGACAACCGCGGCATTCGAGTGGCGCCGACATTTGCTGCATGACATGACACTACCGGGTCCCACCCTGATCGGGGGGCGGATCGGAGCCTTCCCGGCCCTCCTCCCGGGCGGCTCGTCCTCCCACCAGGATCCCGTCTCCCTGGGAACGCGCGGCGCGCAGGTGATCTGAGTAGGTGCGGGAAAAGGTATGGGTGCCGTTGCCACGGGCGACGAAGTAGAGGAAGTCTGTTTCGGCGGGGGAGACGACCGCCCTCAGGCTGGCGGCGCCGGCATTCGCGATCGGCCCCGGGGGCAGACCCCGGTTCCGGTAGGTGTTGTACGGCGAATCGACCTCGAGGTCCCGCTGGAAGAGGCGCCGCTTGTACCGTCCGAGGGCATAGAGCACCGTGGCGCACGATTCGAGGCGCATGCCCCGTTCGAGCCGGTTGTGGAAAACCGCGCTGATCAGCGGCCGCTCTTCGGCACTGGCCGCCTCCCGCTCGATGATGCTGGCGAAGGTGGCCACCTCGTGTCGTGTGAGTCCCAATGCGGCAGCGGGTTGGCTGAGGTCACTCCTCCACAGGTCGAGGAACTGGCCCACCATCAATGAAACCACTTCCTCGGCGGACATCCGGTACCAGACGTTGTAGGTTTCGGGCAGGAGGTAGCCGTCCAGGGTCGATGGTCGGAACCCGTCGCCATCGGCCGGCATAACCTCCGCGATAAAGAGAGAATCTGTGGTGAGGGCAATGAAGCGGGCCGAATCAACCTCCGCCTCGCGGGCTACGATCCCCGCGACATCGTGAGCCCGGAGTCCTTCCGGGATGGTCACGAACTCCCGGGAGGTATCGCCGTTGGTCAGGGTACGCAGGATCTCCAGGTTGTCCTGTCCTCCCGGAAAATGGAACCGCCCCGCCTGAAACGCCCGGTCGGTACGGGTGAGCCGGGCGGCCAGCACCAGGGCACGGGCGTTCCCGATGATCTCCGCCCGTTGCAGTTCCCGGGCTATCTCATGGGGTGTCGTGCCCGGTTCGAAGATTATCTCCACCGGACCGGAGGGCATCACGGCCGGCGTCTTCCAGAATACACCCTTCATCAGCAGACCGGAGATGACCGACAGGCCGATCATCACGCTCCAGAGGATGATCACCGGGCGGTTCCCTCTCAACTCCCGGATGAAGAACCAGACCGCCACGCCACCGATCAGCAGCAGCAGGAACGGGCCCGTAACCCAGAGGAAGGCCAGGAATCCGTGTGCGGTCAACGGTCGTCATCCTTTCTGCCGGCGGGGAGGGTGTCAGGATCCAGCCCCGACCGGTCGGCACTGTCGAACCAGTTCTGCAGGAGCAGCACGGCTGCCGCCCGATCGAGCAGGCCGCCCGCGCGTGCTTCCTTCTCTGTGCGTCCGGCTTCCATTCTGATCCGATCCGCCTCCGCGCTGGTCAGGCGTTCGTCCCTGAGTGCCACCGGCAATCCGGACCAGCCGGTGAGGAGCTTCACGAAGGCGTCGACCACCTCACAACGCTCGCCCCTGGTGCCGTCCATCAGCAGCGGATACCCGACAACCAGGAGTTCCGGTCCCTGCTCATCGATCACCGCCATGAGCCGGCCCCGGAGGTCCTTCTTCCCACTCCAGGTGATCGTCGGCAGACCCGTGGCGACACCGATATCTGTATCTCCGACCGCCAGGCCGAGTCGGCGTTCACCGTGATCGATCCCGAGTACTCTCGGCATCAGGTTCGAAACCCTCTGAATCTGAACGGATACATCATTGTATGATAGGCAGGTGACACCTCCGGAACAACAAACCAGGGATTGTGCTGTGGGCTCCGGTGAGTTGCGCCCCCATATTCAAGTGCTATCTTGTGCCAGCCCGACACAATGAATGACCCTCCTGTTCTATCTGTATCAGCAATAGAAACGGGTACATCAGCAGCAGAATTGGGGACCATGCCGAGAAGAATACTGCCCGTAACATCACCTCTCCTGATGGGCGCGCTGTTTGTCGGCGTCGTATTCCTGTTCCCTTCCGCGCTCCGTGCTCAATTCGCTCCCATCACCAGCAATCCCGTCTCCGACCCTCCCCCTGCCGGCTCATCCAGGAACGATATCGCCGGTTCGAGCATCAGCGCCGCCGTGGTCCGGGGCACCATCCGCATCGATGGAACGATCGATCCGGAAGAATGGGCCGGTGCCCCCGTGATCAGCGATTTCACGGCCCGTAATCCGGAGGAAGGCGCCGACCCCAGCCAGCGGACCGAAGTACGGGTCCTCTACTCACCAACCCATCTCTACATCGCCTTCTCCTGCCTCGACACTGAACCGGATGGCATCGTCTACCGGGTGAGCACACGCGATTCATGGCGCCTGCAGTCCGACAATGTCCAGATCGACATCGATCCCTATCACGATCACCGGAATTCCTATCACTTCATCGTCGGGGTGGCCAACAACCAGGTCGACTCCTACGGGATGGATATCAACTGGGACGGCGTCTGGGAATCAGCCACCACGATGACCGACGAGGGCTGGTTCGTCGAACTTGCCCTCCCCTTCTCCATCCTCCGTTTCGAAGCCAAGGAATCCCACACCTTCGGCATCAACTTCAGCCGGACGATCCAGCGTACCAAGGAGGACCTGTTGTGGTGTTCGTGGGGCCGTAACGACGCCTTCCGGATCGACAAGTACGGGGAACTGAATGACCTTCGGGGCCTTCGCCGGGGACGACGGCTCGAACTGATGCCCTACCTCAAGGCGAGCGGTCAGCAATTCTACCGTTCCGGCGGGTCTCTCGGATACGACCGTGACGGGCTGGCTGACTTCGGTCTCGACCTGAAGTACGGGATCACGAGCAATATGGCGCTCGACATCGCCCTCAATCCCGATTTCGGTCAGATCGCGCCCGACCAGGAACAGATCAACGTCACCCGCTACGAACGCTTCTTCATGGAACTACGGCCCTTCTTCCAGGAGGGACAGGGGGTCTTCCGGACGCCGCTGCAGATCTTCTACAGTCGCCGGATCGGGAAGCAGATTTTCGGCGGACCGGAAGTGAACATGCTGGCAGGTGGAAAACTGATCGGAAGAAGCGGGCCGTGGGAGATCGGCGTGATAAACGCCATCACCGAACGCCAGGATTACGCCACCTCTGATTCCACTTCAGTGACAGTCCCGATGGCCAACTACGCTGTGGTCAGACTGAAGCGGGACATCTTCGCCCGCTCGAACATCGGGATCATCAGCGTCAACAAGGATTCCCGGTTAGCCCCCGGTGTGAGCCCTTACCAGCGCGCGCTGGGGCTCGACCTGAACCTCCGCTTCCAGGACAACCACTCCATCACCACCATGCTCGCCCACAGCATCAATCACAACGGGTCCGGCAATGACTGGGCCGGCCAGATCAAGGCCGGTCTGCGATCCGATCTGTGGGAGTACGGACTGGAATTCAACTACCTCGGTCCCGATTTCAACGTCGATCAGATCGGCTACATGAGCCAGGTCAATCGCCGCCGGGGGAAGGTGAACTTCGGCTGGAAGCCCCGACCGGAGCGGTATGGGATCAGGCAGCTTGAATTCAAGGGGAGCGCCGAAGCCTCACGCAACTTCGAGGGTGATTACACCCACGGCCGTTACCGGGCCGAGTTCAAGCTCCAGGACATGAACTACTTCGAAATGAACGCCAGCGTCGGCCTGAACCATACCATGTGGTACGATATCTACGCTCCCAATCCCTGGGTCACGACCGTCACCGGCCGCCCCTACGACGGTACGGATTTCAACGTACGATTCAACACCGACCGGAGTCTCGACTACTCCCTGGACGCCTCCTTCGGCTGGGGTGATTTCCTCGACTACAGCGATCTCTACTGGGGACGTGACCTGAACGTCCGCGTCGGTTTCAGTTTCCGGCCGAGCGCCCGGTTCTCCGGCAGTCTCAGTTATACCCATATCAGGGAGTACTTCGAGGACGGTTCCCTGGATGAGCTGAAGAACCTGCTGGTGGCCCGCGCTTCCTATTATTTCACCTCGGACCTGGCCCTGAAGGTCTACAACCAGTACCGCCTCTACCTCCCGACCGAGGCGGGCGAACGGAATGTCGGCGCGAACACCCTCAACGCCGTACTCTCCTGGTTCCTGAACGCCAAGAGCGTTCTTTATCTGGTGTACAACGAGATTCGTGACGACGATATCCGGAATTGGGAATATTATGAACGGTACGGTCGTCTTCCCCTGAGCGACCGCGCGCTGCTGATGAAGTTCACCTACTGGTTCAACCTGTAGGATCACACTGGTACGTACGGTTCCATAGAGGATCCTGAAGGAGTCGCAACATCATGAAAGGTGTCGTTCTGGCTGGCGGGCTCGGTACCCGTCTCCACCCACTCACCAAGGTGACCAACAAGCATCTCCTGCCGGTCTACCGCAAACCGATGGTCTACTACCCGATCGAATCCCTCGTTGACGCCGGCATCGAGGAGATCATGCTCGTGACCGGCGGTAACAATGCGGGCGACTTCCTCAGGCTCCTGCAGAACGGGAAAGAATTCGGGCTCTCTCACCTGCATTACACCTACCAGGAGGGTGAGGGCGGTATCGCCGAGGCGCTGGGCCTCTGCCGCGAGTTCGTGGACAATGACAAGGTGGTGGTGATCCTGGGAGACAACATCTTCCAGAACAGCATCCGCGAACACGTCACGGCCTTCGAGAAGCAGGAACGGGGTGCCCGGATCCTGCTGCAGGAGGTCGAGGATCCCGAGCGGTTCGGCGTGCCGAGATTCGAAGGCGACACGATCGTGGAGATTATCGAGAAGCCATCCGATCCCCCTTCCTCCTATTCGGTTACCGGGATCTACTGTTACGACCATCAGGTCTGGGACGTGATCGACGGGCTGGAGCCATCGGCGCGGAATGAACTCGAGATCACCGATGTGAACAATTTCTACGTCGATCAGGGGACGATGGAGTACAGTATCCTCGAAGGCTGGTGGACCGACGCCGGTACCTTCGAGTCCCTGAAGAAGGCGACCGAACTGGTGGCCGAGACCGGAACAGTCAAAGACTAACATCGAAGTCGAGGGCAGGAACGCCATGTCACACCTGGTCATTACAGGCGGGGCCGGTTTCATCGGCTCGAACTTCGTCAACTGGCTCTGCGAGGAACATCCCGACCACGACCTGGTCGTGGTCGACCTCCTCACCTACGCCGGGAACCTGGCTAATCTGGAGGGGGTCCTCGACCGGGTGCGGTTCGAGAGGGCCGATATCGCGGATGCCGAAGCGATGCGCGGCATCCTCGACGGCGCCGTGGGGGTGATCAATTTCGCCGCCGAATCGCACGTCGACCGCAGCCTCGAATCAGCCGCACCCTTCCTCCATAGCAATGTGACCGGAGTTCAGGTTCTGCTCGACCTGGTGCGTGAACTCGAGATCCCCCGCTTCCTTCAGATCGGGACCGATGAAGTGTATGGCTCGACTCCGCCCGATATCCGGTTCTCCGAGACCGATCATCTCAACCCCTCCAGTCCCTATGCCGCCAGCAAGGCCTCGGCCGATCTACTGGTGAACGCCGCCGTTCACACCTGGGGCGTCCCCGCCCTCATCACCCGTGCCTCCAACAACTACGGTCCGTGGCAGTTCCCGGAGAAACTCATCCCGCTCATGATCACCAACATCGTGGAGGGCCGCCCCCTGCCGGTCTACGGTGACGGTCTTCAGACCCGGGAATGGCTCCACGTGATCGATCACTGCGCGGCGATCTGGGCGGTCTGGACCGGCGGGGAGGTCGGGCAGATCTACAACGTCGGAACGGGGAACGATGTCGCCAACCTCGACCTGGTGAAGACCCTGATCGAGCTGCTGGGAGCCTCCGGCGATCTGATCACGTTTGTCGCGGATCGGCCCGGCCACGACCAGAGATACGCGCTCGATATCACTCGTCTGACGACCGAACTTGGCTGGCTGCCGCGTATACCGCTCGAGGAGGGCCTTGATAGTACCATTAA
>JALGWK010000370.1 GCA_025774205.1 bacterium | reverse complement strand
GAGGATGATATAGAGGGGAGATTTCGGGAGAGCCTGATAGTCATCAAGGGGCAGGTCGAGATCGAAACTGCGGACCTCGAAGCTGGTCTCCATGTCTCCCGGTTCCCGGGCCATCAGCTCTCTCCTGCCTGACCGATACGACCTGAACGGAGCCCGGTCGGATCAGTCGAAGAGTTCCTCTTTCTTCTCCTCGAACACATCCTTGCCGTAGGCGAGCATGAGCGTGAGCGGAGCGACTTCGCGAGCCAGCCCGACCATGTCAGCCGAGACCTGCCGGATGTCCCACTGGGCGTGGGCGTCCTCCCGCAGACGGGAGATGTGGTAGAGCTCGCGGGCATCGGTCCGCACGATCATGCGACGGCGATGACCGTTGGTGAGGATGTACTCGGCAGCATGCGGATGCCGTTCCTTCAGGTTGAGGAATGCTTCACTCGTCCGGTCGTAGATTCGCTCGAAAGGATCCTTCAGACCGGCCTCGATCACCGCGGGCGGATAGGTGTAGCCGAGGGCCGGATCGTAACCCTGCAGCAATTGGGTGGTCATCCGGTGACGCTTCATCTGCCCGAAACAGGCGGCACTCAGAACGACCTCGAAGTTGAACTGCGCCAGTTCGAATTCCCGGGTGGCAGCCTCCCATGGATTGGAGAAGCGGAGGAACTCACGGATGACACGGGCGGCTCCGTCACCATCATCGAGCAACTGCCGGGCGAGGCGCGCGCAGGTCTCGGCGGAAATGTTGGTATGGGTGTGGATGATCGCCTGCAGCGTCTCAAGATCGGGCTCGGGGGTGGTGCCGAACAGTTTCACATCGCCCCTGGCGGGGAAGGAGGGGGAGGTTCCTTCGACGGTGTCCGACAATTCCCGCACGATCTCCCCGATCACCTCTCTCATGTGAGGGCGCGTCCTGGTGAAGTGATCGTCCTGCAGTGGTCTCCCGAACTCCTTCTCGTATTCCACCGGATCGGTCAGGAGGATGAGGGCAGGCGCGACGGCCCCCGCCTGACGATAGAACTCCTCGCCGAGATCGCGGATCTCCCGCAGAGGGTGCGCGCGGAGAGAGCGGATCACGTACTCGAGATTGCGTCCGCTGGCGGTGAATCCGAGCTGGGCCTTCGTCGCCAGTCCGGTGACGTACCGGGCGTCCTCCTTCGCGTATCCTTCCACCACATTCGTGCCGCGCTTCGTTTCAAGCTGATCGGGATATCTGCCCCGGAAGTGCTCCAGCAGGGCGCCGTAGACCTCGCGATAGACCGCGAACTGCTCCCCCATAATGTTCCGGAAGAGATCGAGATCCTTCCCCTCCAGTTCGGAGGGCTCGACGAAATCTTCCTCAAGTTCCTGGTACCGTTGCGATTTCTCGGTATAAGAGCAGAGCCGATGCCACTCCAGGGACTCCACGCATAACCGGGAGATGTCGAGAACGTCGAAATTGAAAGCCGCGTGCTCGGCGACCGATTGGTGCCCCATGTCGAAGACGATGGCGCGGGCTGACTTCCGGGCCTTCTCGATATCATTGATGGCTTTCTCTCTCAGCTCCGAAACCGGAGAGGGATCACGACTGATGCGGGCATAGGCAACCGCGATGGTCTCCGGGGTGAAGGCCTCGGGTTTATCCGCGCTGTTCCTGGCCTGTTCGATGAGGGAGACATCGAGGTTGTAGCCGGCGAGAGTAATCTTCATGAGATTGTTCCATCCTGACAGGTGATCACGTCCACTTCGCCACGGAGCGTATCCCGCGCCCGGGGCGGAGCACACGATATTCCCTCCGGCCGACACAATCCCGGATCCGGGGCAGGCCACAGTATAACCACTCCGACCGACCTTCAGCCATCGAGCGGAGTTGCTCGACCGACCTTCAGCCAGCAACTGGAGTTGATCGACCGACCTTCGGCCGTCGAGCTGGTTTGCCCGGCGAACCCGGTGATGGTAGGCTCGGGCGTGAGACCGGCTGAAGGCGCGGTCGCATGACATCATTCCCGGGAAGGCAACCTGATGAAGAGAGTCCGCTCGATCGATGCTGTAATGCCGTTCATCATCATCCTCCTGCTGACGGCAGGATGTGTTGGCGCGGCGGAGGATCAGCGTCCTGCCGCCTGGCCGGCGGGAGTCGAACGTGTCTGGGTGGGGCCCGATTACTTTGCCAACCGTCTCGCGGACTGGAGGATCAATGACGGTCGCCTCGAGTGCGTGGAAGCGAGACAGTCCTTCCCCCTCCGCACGGTTTTCCTCCTCACCCATTCGCTGCGACCGGGACACGACTCCTTCTCGATGACGGTCCGGACCGGTCCCGTCGAGGCCGACCGGACACCTTCGGCGGAATCGTTCACCGGT
>JALGWK010000369.1 GCA_025774205.1 bacterium | reverse complement strand
TGAGAGGGCAAGGACCTTCCTGTACGACTTCGAGAGCGCCTCCGTGGAGAGGACGGGTATCACGGAGTTATCTCCGGCAGTTCGACATCGGCTGGCAGGCCGATCTTCAGCAGACCATCCGGATTGGAGACCGCCACCTTGACTGCGAATACAAGGTCCGCCCTCGCTTCGGGTGTCTGGACATTCTTCGGCGTGAACTCGGCTTCATCGGCGATATGGATGACCCGCCCGGGGAAGGTCCGTTCAGGGAAGGAATCCACCCTGACGACCGCTTCGCCGCCGAGTGAGACGCGGCCGATGAGAGGAGCGGGGATGTAGACCCTGACATGGAGCTCCTCCAGATCGGCGATCCTCACGATCCCTCGACCTGGTGCGGCGACCTCACCCGGCTCCATGAACACGGTGATGACCGTTCCTGTCCGCGGGGCGGTGACGTGACACTCTCGAATCTGGCGGTCGATCGATGCGATCCGCAGCCGGATCTCTTCCACCTGCACCGGGAACACCTCGAACGTGGTCTCGGCCGACTCGACCTGTCTGGCGGTGAGTTCGACCAGCGATTCCAGTTCGTCGAGCTGAGCCTGCGTCGCCGCCCTGCCCTCTACCAGGCGTTTCACCCGGTCACGGTTGAGCACCGCCTGATCGTGCTGTTCGCGAGCGGCTGCCAGCGCTGTCACCGCCTGCCGGCGCTGGACGGTAATCGCCCGAAGGCCGACACGGGCCAGTTCCCGGGCTTCGACCAGCGCGGTCGTATCGATGAGCGCAACCAGACTTCCTGCCGTGATCCGTTCCCCCTCTTCGACCGGGCGCTGGAGCAGACGTCCCCCGATGACGGAGGAAACGACCACCTCTTCGGCCTCAAGGGTGCCTGATCCCCAGAGCAGTGCCGGTTCTTCCTCTCCACAGCCCGGCAGGATGAGCAGCAGTAACAGGAGTACAGCGTGGATCGGGAACCGATGTATCCTGCCGATCCCTGAGTCGTGGATATCGCTGATCAGCATCAGCTTGCCTCCTTGCCGGAAAACAGACCGTGGTCGAAGAGGTCGGCAATGGCGTCATGCCTCCCCGCCATCAGTGTATCGTACTCACCCGGTCCCAGTTTCCAGATCGATTCGAGCAGCGGACGGGCGGCGAACGGGAAGATCGTGAGGGAAAGGATATGGAGGAAGAACTGACGGGGATCGCCCGGTCGAACTGCGCCGGCTCCCATCATTGTTCCGATCTGCTCGAATACCTGTTCCAACTCAAGACCGGGAACACTCGCGAGGAGGGTATCGAACACCTCGGAAAGATGCGGCCCCCCGGCGGCGAGTTCATAAAGCAGGAGGGAACGTATCTGCGGATTCTTCCTCAGGAAACCGAGGTAGACACCCACAATGGTGAGCACCCGTTCGCGCGCGCCCAGGTCGAGCTGAAGAAACGTGGGGAACACCTGTCTGAAGATGACCTGGAAATGACTGGTGAGCATCTCACGGTAGAGATGTTCTTTATCCCGAAAGTGGTAGTAAAGCATGGCCCGGTTCACACCGGCTTCATCGGCAATGGTCTGGGTACGTGCCCCATCGAATCCCTTGTCGGCAAAGTGGATGGTGGCTGCCTCGAGTATCCTCGACCTTGTGTCGCTGCCCCGTCCATCCTCATCACCACTGTGTGGCCCGCTCGTGTCCGATCTCTGCATCGATCTACTCCTGCTGCCGGTAGAGACGAAATATTAACTAACTGGTTAGTTAATAACTGTCCGGGATAGATGTCAATATGAATACCGCCTCGCAGACCCCTTCTGCCGGTACACCCCGGCCTGATCGGACACACATATAGATTATTGAGTGGACAGGATGATGAGTCGGTCCGTTATCTGTACAGTGGAGAGTATGTGCTGTCCCGACCAAACCCGGATATACGTCTGAAAGGACCTGACGGTGAAACGCCTGGTTTCCCTTCTATCCACTACAATCCTGATCCTCGCCCTCTCCCCTCCTCTCCGTGCGCAGATCGGTCCGACGCTGAGAGAAATTCAGCCTGATCCGCCCCGTTTCATCTTTCAGATCGGCGGTAATCTGTCCGTACCGGTGGGAGAACTGGGAGCAACAGATCCCATGAAGGGCGGATTCGCTACCCAGGGTATCGGATTCGAATTCAGGGGATACGCAGCGATCACCAGACAGATATCAATCATCGCCGGCTATTCCCGGCCGAACTTCGGTTACGACACGACGATGCTCGAGGATCAGCTCGGGCTGGTGATAGAGGACCCGAAACAGGGATTTAAAACACTTCACACAGGTGTACGGGTTTTCTTCTCAGGGGACAGTGAGGCGCTCTCCTATCTGCAG
>JALGWK010000368.1 GCA_025774205.1 bacterium | reverse complement strand
CTCAACCCGATAACCACCGCCGAGGGTGAGAAATGCCTGGCGGAAGTCCGGGTCGGGGATCGCCTCGTACGGATCGGGGCCTGGCGGATCGATGTCGGTTGTACCTCGATCTACCTGCTCGACACCGATCTCCCGGAGAACGACCCGGAAGACCAGGAACTGACCGCCCAGCTCTATTCCGGCGACGAGCGGATGCGGATCAGGCAGGAGATGATCCTGGGGATCGGCGGGGTGAGGGTCCTCAGGGCATTGGGGATCGATCCGGCCTTCTGGCATCTCAACGAGGGACATACCTCCTTCCTCTCTCTCGAGAGACTCAGGGAGACGATGGAGAGAGGGCTGACCATCGAGGCGGGACTTGCCGAGATCCGCAGCAACTCCCTCTTCACGACCCACACCCCGGTCGCGGCAGGTCACGACCGGTTCCAGCGCGATCTCACCACCACCGCTCTCAGCTTCTTCATGGAGCGCGCCGGACTCACCCCTGAAGAGGTATTCGATCTCGGCGCTGAACCGGATGACACCAACGGGATGCTGAGCATGGCGGCGCTGGCGCTCCGGACAACCGGGGCCTGCAATGGCGTCAGCCGGCGGCATGGTGAGGTCGCCCGCCGCATGTGGCACAAACTGTGGCCGGAAGGCTCGGTTGACGAGGTACCCATCAGCCATATCACCAATGGCGTGCACGTACCGAGCTGGTTAAGCCGGGAGATCCGGGGAGTGCTTGACGCCCATCTCGGTCCCGGATGGCTCGACCGGCATTACGAACAGACGATCTGGAACCTGGTCACCGACATCCCGGGTGACGAATTGTGGCTGGCGCATCAGAACCAGAAACAAAGAACCCAGAGGATGCTGCGGGAACGGACCCGGCGGACCTGGGTGCACGGTGACCTGAAGGCGGTCCAGGTGGTCGCTTCCGGCCTGCTGCTCGATCCGGAGGTGCTCACCATCGGATTCGCCCGCCGCTTCGCCACCTACAAGCGGGCCAACCTGATCTTCAGTGACCTCGATCGGCTCACCAGGCTGCTGCTCGACGACGATCGGCCCGTCCAGATCGTCTTCGCCGGCAAGGCGCATCCCCGCGATGAGCATGGCCAGGGCCTGATCCGCCAGGTCTATCAACTGGCGCTCAATCCGGCGCTCGAGGGCCGGATCGCCTTCATCGAGGATTACGACCTCCACCTGGCGCACTACCTGGTCAGCGGGGTTGATCTCTGGATGAACACTCCCCGACCGCCGATGGAGGCCAGCGGGACGAGCGGTGAGAAAGCATCGATCAATGGTGTGCCCCAGTTCAGCACCCTCGATGGCTGGTGGCTCGAAGCCTTCAGTGGAGAGAACGGCTGGCCTATCGGAACTGATGACTGGTCCCACGAGCAGGAGGCCGCCGGCGGGACCGGGGTGGAAGAGCAGGACGCAAAGGATGCCGACGCGCTCTACGAGACACTCGAATCGAAGATCATACCCCTCTACTATGAGCGTAACGACCGGGGCGTGCCTGAAGGCTGGGTAGCGGTGATGAAGGAATCCATCCGGACAACCGGGGCCGACTTCAGTTCCCGCCGGATGCTGCTGGAGTATATCGAGCGCTTCTACGGACCCGCCTCGAAGACCTAGTGTCATGCGACGGTTGTTGCGTGACAGGGCACCAGGTACTCCGGTCGATGAACGTCACTGACGCCACGCAGTAATACAACGGACACCTGTCTGGATATGAACGCGTCGATGAGCAGGGACCTCCGGCTACTCGCCCGACTCCACGGCCTGCAGACATCCTTCAGGGATGTGTTCGGCGCCTCCCGCACATCGTCCGATGAAGCGGTCCTCGAGCTTCTCAAACTGCTGGGAGCGCCGGTCGAGGCTCCCGGTGAGGTGACCGACGCCCTGCGCGAACGTCGCCGGGAACTCAGGGAGCGCTTCTGTCCGCCGGTGACGGTAACCGGTGAGGGAAGGATCACCGAAGTCGTCCTCCGGGCGCCGGCCGATCTCGAGGGGAGACCGATGCGGATCGGACTCACGCTCGAAGATGGCGAACAGCGGACCTGGGAAGCACCGTGCGGGAACATCCGACTCCCCGATGACCTCCCGATCGGCTACCACCAGCTCGATCTCGAGGTCGGTCCGATCTCCACCCGGTCGCTGGTGCTCTCCGCGCCCGGCCCGGACCGGACCTTCGGGCCGGGTGAGGGACGAAGCTGGGGGATCTTCCTGCCCCTCTACGCCCTCCACACGGAACAGACCTCCACACGGAACAGAGCCTGGGGGTGGGGGACCTGGGAGACATGGAAGCTCTGCTGGAGTGGATCTCGGAACTCGGCGGCTCCTTCGTCGGCACCCTGCCCCTTCTGGCCGCTTTCCATGTCACTGAAGGTGACGCCGGGAACGGGGGGGCCCCGAGTCCCTATTCACCCGCCAGCCGTCTCTTCTGGAATGAGCTCTACCTCGATCTTGCAGCTGTCCCCGAGCTGGAACGGTTACCGGAGGCGGCCGGGATGATCGATTCAGCCTCCTTCATGGATGTGGTTTCCCGATCCCGGGAACGTGAC
>JALGWK010000367.1 GCA_025774205.1 bacterium | reverse complement strand
GGGGGAGCCGGTCGGTGATATCCTTCAGGCGAGCCTCAAGTTCGGATCGGGCTTCATCGAACTGCCGCTGGAGATCGGTGATCCGTCCCTCGAGCCCGGCGATGACCGCGTCGACCTCAGCCCGGGCCGTCCGTTCGTACTCCGCGATCCGCCGGTCCACATCCGCCCTGATCCTCGCTTCGGCGCGGTTGATCTCCTCACCGAGTTGCCGCCTGAGGGCCCGGGAGAGTTCCGACGAGACGTTCGATTCGACGGTGAAGCGTTCCGCTTCTTCTCTGCCGCTCATCGCGGCCGTGATCGAGACCCGTCTCATCGATGAGAGGGTTTGCCAGACGAAGGTCTCGACCCCCGAGCGTTCCCCGGTTGACTCCCAACCCACCTCGGGACATTCCCAGTGGAGGGTGGCGTCGAGTCCCTCACCGGTCCGCACCAGTGAGAGGGCCGCTTCACCGGTCCCCAGGTCGAGACGGCCGTTGAGGGAGCCGAGCGCGACTTCACCCATGCCGGCTCCGGCCAGGGAGACCTCAAGCGAGTCCCGGTGGGGAGAGGAGGTGTGGTCGAGCACCCCGGAAGCCGTGATCACACGGTCACCGGCGCCGCCGCTGATCCTTTCGAAGGTGAAGCTGGTCGGTCGACCGTGGAGCTCCGGTTCGGAAGTGAGCCCGGTGACGGTCAGCAGGTACTCCTCCGGGCGTTCGGATGATCCGAGAGTGAGGGTGAACTCGCCATGCCCGAGCAGGAAACGGGGGAGTGATTCCCGGCGCGGGAAGTCGATCGAACTCCCCGCCATGCGAAGCCGTTTCGGTCCCGGGCGGTGCCTGGGATCGAGACCGGACGGGACGTGTTTCTCGATCGTGTCAAGGAGGTTCAGAGCCGGCTCGATCCGTGCCCGGGCCATCTCGCCGAAGAGGGCCGGCCCGATATCGGGTGCCTCGATGGAGGGGATGCGGAGGAGTCCCCGGGCGTTGGCCCGATCGGTATCCCGGGCCTCATCGAGACCGGAAACCAGCCGCCGCAGGTCTTCGCCCCCCGATCCGACGCTCTCCCGGAGGTCGGCGAATCCCTCACCCCTCCGCCGCATCGTTCTCAGGAATCCGTTGGTGGAGCGAAGAGTAGTGCGGATCTCGTTGATCCGGCGAACGTTCAGACCACTCAGGCTGATGCCCTGGAGCTTCCGGGCCAGCGCCCTGGCGCTGTCGATCTCGGCGCTTACATCGAGTGACCGCACCCCGGCCGACCAGACCTCGCCGAAAGAATCAGCCGCGGCGGTGATGCCACGGACGGCGACTACCGTCGCCAGGCTGTCGGTTTCGATCGACGAGACATCGACAGTCTCGCTGAGTCCCTCGAAACTGAATCCGGGGATCGGCAGGTTCCTGACCCAGGAAGCCACCCGTCGCGCCGGTTCGCCGGCGGTCTCATCCTGTCGCGGGAGCGCGCCCGACTCGGTCCGGGGGGTTCCGAACCGGACCCCGCGGATCATCATGGTGTCCACCACAACTTTCTTCTGCAGGAGCGGGGCGAGGCGCAGGTCGGCGACCAGTTCGCCCATCTCGATCATGTTGGTCATCAGCGCGCCGGGATCGGCCGCCTGCAGCCCGCGGATGACGATCCGCCCCGATAGAAGCCGGACCTCGACCTCCTCGACGTCGACTCGGGCGCCGGTGATCTGCGAGCCGACGAATTCGATCCCGCGGCGGGCGATCCCGTCCAGGAGGAGGAGATAGATGACCAGGGAAACAGCCAGGAAGAGGGAGAGGGGAATGATCGCTTTCAGACGGAATATCTTCTTCATCGATCAATCCAGGTCCGGTTTCAGGAGGCGGTAGAACTTGAAGAGTTTCGAGGCCTTCACCGCCTTCACGAACTTCATGTTCACGACCCGCTCGTACAGGTGCTGCCGGTAGCGGTCGACCCCCACCCGGGCAAGGAAGAAGACCGGGAGTGAGAGCGTCAGCCACCCGAGGAAACTCCCCAGGACGATGGTATTGTTGAAATTCGTGAGCGCCATGAACGGGGTGTTGTACCACTTCTCCCAGAGCGGTGTGAGCGCGGGGGTGCCGAGCAGGAGTTTCTCCCCGAGACCGTGGAAGAGGGGATCGAGCGCGAAGCCCACCGGGATGAAGATGGCCCAGCCAAGGAAGACGCCCGGGAGTGAGACCCGGGTGATGAGCGCGATGCCGAAGAGGACCAGGTTGTGCAGGTTGTTGATCGGCGTGAGTCCCATGACGGCGCCGATGGCGATACCGGCCGCGATCTGTCCCGGCGTCCCCTCGGAGTTGAGGGTCTTCAGCAGTTTCCTCAGCAGGGCGAGGATCGGCATTTTAGCGCACCATCATC
>JALGWK010000064.1 GCA_025774205.1 bacterium | reverse complement strand
GATCTCGAGCGCTTCCTCCCGTGCTTCGTTCATCAGGTTCATGAAAGCGCGGGCAGCCTGTTCGGCGCCGCGATCGAACTCGGAATCCCGGGTATAGAGGATCGCCCGGGAAATCGAGAAGATCACCCCTTCATTGAGGTAATTGAGCGCAGCTTTCATCACCCGGCCGATCTCACTCCCCTCCTCCCCCATGCCCACCACCAGGAAGGGCAGGTCGGGGGCGGCCTCCCGCAACTTCGCTACCTCATCCGGACGGTTACCGCCGGTCATGAGTCCCACGTTCCCGCATTCATTCCAGAGGGAGGCTGTCCGGGCCACCCGGGTGGACAGGGACTCACCTTCCACCCTGAGGTCCTGAAAATCCGCCGCCCCCGGATTGCCGGTCGCGGCGACCAGGAAGATCCCCCGCTCCTTATAATCGAGGAATGGCTCTACCCCGTCCCATCCACGGGCTGACGGTCACCGCGTCAGCTCCAAAGGTTTCGAACGCCATGCGCGCGTACTGCTCACTCGACGGGCCGAGGTCTCCACGCCTGGCGTCGAGGATGATCGGGATCTGATCGGGAATATGCGCGATCAATGCCTGGAGCCGATCGAGACCTTCTGCGCCATCGGCTTCGAAGAAGGCCATGTTCGGCTTGTAGGCGAGGGCGAATTCTCTGGTGGCATCAACGATCGTGGTGCAGAACGTCAGAAGGGGATCGGGATCGTCGAGAAGTATTTCGGGCAGCCGCTCCCGAACCGGATCGATGCCGATACAGAGCCGGGTATTGAAGTGGATGGCCCGCTCGTGGAGGAGCGGCATGCAGGGCGCGTCACTCATACGACGTTCCCGGAGAACCATCAGGCAGCTTGATGATCTCTATCTGGACTTCAGCAACGCCCTTCTGAGCCATCTCGAGTTCCAGCGCGGCGGCGTAGGAAAGATCGAGTATCCGGCCCTCGATGAACGGACCGCGGTCGTTGATGATCACAATGCAGCTCCTGCCGTTCTCAACATTCCAGACCCTGGCTTTCGTGCCGAGGGGGAGGGTCCGGTGAGCCGCGGTGAGCTTGTACATGTTGAAGATCTCGCCATTGGCGGTCTTTTTGCCGTGGAAGTCACGCCCGTACCAGGAGGAGAGTCCCCTCAGGTAGTGATCTCCCCAGCGTCTCGGGCCATCAGGTACCCGTCCCGCCGCGGCGGGGCGATCGGGCAGTCGGTCCGGTGTCACGGGATTGGTGGTCTCCGATCCTGACGGATCTGAAGCCGGCCTCTGTACCGGACTACCATGGTAACGGGGTGCTGACGCGCATCCCGAGAGTAAGATGAGAAACAGGATGGATGCGATCGGTTGCCTGGATAGCCGTGTCATCGTGGAGGGATCCTCCTTATCTCTCGTGCTCCCTGATTGCCGGTCGGCCGCTGCTGTTGGACCACGGCCCGCGTGACAGAACCCCTACTCAGCTGGAGCAGGGTTACCTTTGCAGCCCGCCGGGTCTGGAACCACAGGGTCCAGCCCCCGATCTCCTGTGAGATGGCCTGGCTGCGGGCCTCGACCGGATCGGGTGGGAAGCCCGTGGTGTCCATGCCCAGACGCCCGGCAGCCAGGAGCGCTTCAGATGTCCCCGGATGCCGGGCTACGATCCGTTCGTATGCCACCCGCGCCGATTCGATCGCTCCCGCTCCCAGTTCCAGCAACCTGGCAATCCCAAGTTCGGCCTGCCGCGCGGAGGCCGTTCCGGAAAAGGAATCGACAACAGCCTGATAAGACTGAAGCGCTGTCTGCCATTCACCGGGCGGCGCGAGCAGATCTACCTCCTGCTCAGCCTCAAACAGAGCCTCCGCGGCCCGGACTGTCTGTGGTTTCTCTGGTTCCTCTCCCCGGTCGAGACGAGCCAGCCAGGCCCATGAACTCTCCGGGTACTCAGAGATCAGTCTGGCCGTCGCGGCTTCTTTCAGGACCCGTCGTTCCGCGTCATCCGGCAGCCACGAACCGTACGCGTAGAGGGCTCTCGGCATCAGGTCGGAATCCGGGTGGATCTCCTCCAGCAAGGCAATATACGCCATCGCTGAATCGGGTCGGCCCATCTCAAGGGCCAGGTGCTCGGCCAGCAGGAAGAGATACATACCCCGCGGCTCATCGCCCAGTAATTGATCCGGTCTCATTTCGGGTGCCGGCACCTGATCCGGTTCAGGATCAGGATCCAGATTCCTCTCGGGATCGTCCCGTCCCGGAAGATCCTCATCGACCTCCCTCCGTGTCGGCTCGGTCCGCGCCCGGCCGGAGGACGCGTTCGCTCCGCGCGGGTCCCTGAAGGTGATCCCCTCCTCCACCCGATCAACCATCGTCTTCAGGGCAAATAGTCTGATGATGGCCGCAGCCCTTTTCGAAGCCAGCCGGGCCTGCTCGGGATCGCCGATCCCCTGGGTGACGGCTCGATATTCGGGACAGGCCAGCTCCGGACTGTTGGCAGTCTCCAGGCGGACCGCCAGGTCGAGTCGGATCCGCACCTCCCATTCCCGGGTCACACCGGTGGCCAGGGCGAGGATCATCTCGTTCCGGGCCGACTGGGCATTCCCCCCGATCCCGGTCAGAATCCCATTAAAGTATTTCAGTACTCCATCGTAGAAACCGGCTTCATTGCTCCGTTCGAGTTCCGTCATCCACTGCCGGACCTCATCAACTTCACCGGCAGAAAAGAGCAGGTCGATCAGCCTGAGCAGGTTCTCCTGGCGAAGCGTTCCGGAGAGACGCGGATCGTCGAGCATGTCCTTGACGATATCGGCCGCAGCCCGGTACTCACCCTGCCTGGCCAGAAGCCGCTGAAGTTCCATCCGGACCTGAATGATAAACTCGGGAGGTGTTTCCTCATCCTCGAGGATTGCACCAAGGATAGACACGGCCTCGTCGAAGGAAGAAGCCTCACCATGCGCCCGCCCCAGGAGGATTCTGGCCTCGTAATACTCTCTGCCTTCAAGTCCATCGATAGCCAGAACGGCATCGGATACTGCCGCCAGCGGATCCCCCATGTCCAGGCGCGCCCGGGCCAGGTAGAGACGGCAGGTGGGGATCGTCTCGCTCTCGGGAAAGACATCGAGCAGTTCATTACCCTTCTGGATGGAGGCAGCCAGTTCTCCCTGGCGATAGAGGATCTTCTGTGAGAGGTGTACCGCCTCCTCAACCCATCGTGATTCGGGATGATCGATGAGAACCTTCGTGGCGAATTCGAGTGATCTCTGGTAGTGGGTCTGTATCTCCGTAGAGGGCTGACGGGACTCCCGTTCCGCCTTCACCCGCTCGATCTCGGCATCCTTATAATGTCTTCGCGCGAAATAGAAAGTGTTGAAGTAGACACATCCCGGAAGCAGCATGATCGCTGCCAGGAGTATCAGCAGGGCAGCGCTTCGTTCCGGATTCAACCGGTTCATCAGCGGGTATCTCTGTCCGGTCTGATCACGGCCGGATCAAGGAGGAGGGGCAGCCATTCCCCTGAAGGACCGCGCACCGAAAGGTCCGCGAGGGGAGTGAAGGGAGTCGGTTCCGGGTTCACTTCCACAACCCAGGCGCCGTACTCTTTGGCACTGTATGGTATCTGCGCGGCCGGGTAGACCTGGGTCGAAGTGCCCGCGGTGAAAACCAGGTCGGCCGTGGCCACCGCCCGGAAGGCTTCCTCCATCGCCCCGACAGGCAGAGCTTCTCCGAACCAGACGACATCGGGTCGGTACGGTCCGCCACAGGCACACTCGCGTGCCTCACCCTCTTCCCGGTGATGGCCGCAAACATTGCAGCGGTCTCTTCTGATATTCCCATGCAGTTCTATCACATTGCTGCTGCCTGCCTGCTGATGCAGTCCATCCACGTTCTGGGTGATCAGTGTGAACTCCTCGAACAGGTCCTCCGCGCGAGCCAGGGCTTCATGGCCGGCATTCGGCTCCACCCCGGCCACGATGCCGCGCCTGTAATCATACCACTCATATACGAGACCAGGGTTCCGTGCGAACGCCTCCGGCGTGGCAAGTTCTTCGGCCCGGTATTCCTTCCAGAGCCCGTCCTCGCCTCGAAAAGTGGGCATTCCGCTCTCGGCGGAGACTCCGGCGCCGGTGAATACAGCGCAACGGGTGGCGCTCTTCGCGACTTCGTAGTATCGACTCAGATCAGGTGTCGCATCATCCATGACGGTCTCCCAATGTCCAGTCAGGTGACAATCGTCTGCACCGAGAGCGACGCCGTGCTTGACCGGGCATTATACTCCAGTCGCTCCAGTCGGTCGGAATTCCTCCGCCACTTTCTCGAATCCCTCGATCGCCCGGGAGATATCCTCCCCGGACACGTTCAGGTGGGTGACTACCCTGAGATGGTCCCGCCCGAAGGGGTGCATGAGGACTCCCTCATCGGCGAGCTTCAACTGCACTTCCTCTTCACTCAGCCCCGATCGGGAGGTGTTGACCATGAAGATGTTGGTCTGCACCGCCCTGAGATCGACGTCCAGACCGGTGATCGCGTTCACGCTTTCAGCGAGACGTCTGGCATTCCCGTGATCATCAGCCAGCCGGTCGACATTGTGTTCCAGGGCGTAGAGTCCTGCTGCCGCCAGGACACCCGCCTGTCTCATGGCTCCCCCGAATCGTTTCCTGACCCACACCGCCTGGTCTATGAAATCCCTCGATCCCAGGAGCACGGAACCTACCGGCGCGCCGAGCCCCTTCGAGAGACAGATCGAAATGGTATCGAACGGCTCAGCCCATTCCGAGGGATCGATACCGGTGGCGACGACCGCGTTGAAGAGTCTTGCTCCATCAAGATGCATGGGCAGCCCGTGCGCCTCCGCCACCCCGCGGATCTTCACGATCTCTTCCAGCGGGAAGATGGTTCCACCCGCCTTGTTATGGGTGTTTTCGATGCTGATGAGAGCAGTCTGGGGATAGTGATAGGAGACCGGCCGGATCGTCTCTTCGACCTGTTCGGCGGTGATCGTCCCGTACTCGCCATCGAGAAGATTGAATCCGACCCCGCTGAAGGCCGGGGCCGTCCCGCCCTCGAAATTGAAGACGTGGTTCCAGCGGTGACAGATGACTTCCTGCCCGTGATGGGTATGGGTGTTGATCGCCACCTGGTTGCTCATCGTCCCGCTGGCCATGAAGAGGCCGGCCTCTTTGCCGAGTCGATCGGCCAGGTACTCCTGCAGCCGGTTTACGGTCGGATCCTCACCGTAGACATCATCACCTACCTCGGCCACGGACATGGCCTGGCGCATCGGCTCGGAAGGCTGGGTCACGGTATCGCTGCGCAGGTCGATCACTGTCATAAGGTAATGTCTCCGAATTCTTCAGGGTCGATCCGTTCGAGCCGCTGTCGCAGACGGTCCCCCCGCTCAGGGTCTTCGGCGGGATCGACTCCGAACTCCTCCTGGAAGAGTTCATCCGAGAGGAAGATGGGGGCTCCGGTGCGCAGGGCAAGGGCGATCGAATCGGAGGGTCGGGCATCGATCTTCACGATGCTCCCCTCCCCTTCCAGCACGAGCTCGGCGTAGAAAGTGTGCCGTCTGATCTCGGAGATCACCACTCGCTGGAGGCGGAGCCCGGCTCCATCGATCACCCGTTTGAGCAGGTCATGGGTAAGGGGTCGCGGCGATTCGACGTCCGCCAGTTTAACAGCTATCGCGTTCGCTTCGGCGGGACCGATCCAGACGGGAAGGACCCGATCGCCGTCCAGTTCCTTCAGGAGGACGACCGGGGATTCATTGGCGGAGTCGAGGGCTAGACCACTGACGGTGAATTCCTGCATGATCCCAGTATAGGGGAGGCTATTCCTCCTCTTCCACCGCGGCGTCCTCAGCCTCTGTCTCGGCAGCATGGTCAACCCGCTCGACCTCTTCGTCGACAGCAGCATCGTCGGCGTCAGTGGCTTCGACAACCGCGGCCTCTGTCTCGAGTTCCTCAGCCGCCTCTTTCACCTCTTCAGCTTCGACAGCAGCCTCCCAGTCCACCGAGCCCGTTTCCCCGTCGGTCCCCTCCACAACAACCTGGATGGTCGGTTCGACGTCGCGGTGCAGCCGGATCGGAACGTCGAATGTCCCGAGTTCCTTGATCGGCGAAGCGAGCTGGATGAGGCGGCGCTCGATCTCGATGCCATCCTCCGCCAGCGCGTCCCGGATCATCTGGTTCGTGACCGAACCGTAAAGCTGACCTTCGTTACCAATCTCCACCGGGATGACAATCCTGACGGCGGCCAGCTTCTGCGCTGTAACTTCGGCTACGCCGCGTTCCTTCTCGGACCGCGCTTCCCTCGCGCGATTGATATCCTTGAAGGTTTTCAGGTTCCCCTCGGTGGCTTCCAGCGCCAGCTTGTTCGGGATCAGATAGTTCCGGGCGTAACCGCGTTTGACGGTTACCACTTCACCAGCTTCTCCCAGTTTCGGTATATCCTCACGCAGGATCACCCGCATCACTCATCCTCCTCAGGACCTATCCCTTCAGCGCCGGCCATCAGCCTTCGGAAGGGAATCCAGTTCTCAAGTACACCCAGCACGACCAGCCCCGGCAGGAGCAGAGTCGCGCCAGCGATCATGAACAGCACCCTGATAAAGCGGCGCGTGTCACGCATCATGAAACTATACCAGACGATCGCCGTCCCCTGGATCCAGTAGAACATACTGACCACGATCAGGACATTCAGACCGATGGTCGAAAACGTCTCACCACCATCCAGGGCCAGTTCGCCGGCCGAAATCACGAGTCCCGCAACCATCCCCCAGATGAACCGTGAGGGCACCTCCCAGGTCGTAAAGGGGGGGATATCCAGCTTCCGTTCCCCGCCTGCCCGATCGAGCCACCAGTTGCCTGCCAGCAACGCTCCGAACCCGACGGAGAGTCCCATGAGCACGACCTGGGAAGGCAGAATGGCCACCGTCAGATCTATTGTCTGAGGGATCGTCTCCTCGAAAGCGGCCATCATGTCCGAACCGAAACCGAGCAATGATATCCGCTCAATCAACGGTGCCGTTCCTTCTTCGAGCATGCTCCGGGTGTAGGCGGCCACGTCATTCCACCAGATCAGGCCGATCGGCACCCAGATGAGGATCGGGCCGGAAGCGCCCAGACCGATCCTCTTCCACTCCCATCCCTGCCTGACTCCAAGGTCGAGCAGGGCGGCGATGATCGCCATCCCCAGGCCGAGAGAACCGACTCCGGGGGCGACAGGGATCATCACAAGACTCACCAGTATGGCCGGGATCCACCTGAGCGCGGCGCTTTCGACCTGGGCCAGGTACAGCACCATGAGCGCGGCGGGCATCCCGATCATTGCGATCGCGTTCAGGAACGGGAGAGGCTGCATGAACATCCCCACCACCGTCATCGCGACCGAGAGCGGGACGAACCGGCTCCAGTAGGAGCCGGTGCCCCCCCCCTCTACATCCTGGTTCATCGCAACGATTCGGTCGTGAACGGCAGCAGCGCGACATGACGGGCCCGCTTGATCGCGGTCGTCAGCATCCGCTGGTGCTTCGCGCAGACTCCTGTCTGCCGGCGGGAAACGATCTTCCCCCGGTCAGTAAGGAAACGGCGCAGCGTTCTCTCATCCTTGTAATCTACCCACGATTTCTTCTCGACGCAGAATCTGCAGGGCTTCTGATGCCTCATGACGTCTCCTCCTCTGCTTCCTCCACATCATCCGTTTCATCACCTGAAACTTCGACCTCTTCCTCAACTTCTTCAGCTTCTGTTTCGGCCTCAGCGGGTTCGGGCTCTTCTGCTGTCTCGGGATCGGCGGCTTCCACTTCTGCCCCGTCATCCGACTCCGGCACGTCGTCGTTCCCGGCTTCGTCGTCTTTCCCGGCTTCGTCGTCGTTCCCGGCTTTGTCGTCGTTCCCGGCTTCGTCGTCGTTCCCGGCTTTGTCGTCGTTCCCGGCTTTGTCGTCGTTCCCGGCTTTGTCGTCAACTTTTGCATCATCGTTGTCATCCGCCGCCGGCGGTCCCGCTGTCACTTTCACGCGGGCCTGAGCCTGTTCCTCGAGAGCTGTCTGATCGAGGTGGAGCACCATATGCCGCAGGACTTTTTCATCGAGCCGAAGGGTGTGGTCGAGCTCGGCGATCAGGTCGGGAGTGCTCTCCCATTCGAGGACTGTATAGTACCCCTGGTCGTATTTCCTGATCTGGTAGGCAAGGGAACGGATCCCCCACCGGTCATCGTTCACGATGTTGCCTCCACCGTTCTCGATGATCTTCCGGACCAGTTCGAGTTGTTTGTTAAAGCCGTCCTCCGCAAGATCTGGAGCGAGGACGATCATGAGCTCATGGCCCCGGCCTTGCGGCCGGGGCACGGTTCATCCTGTTATCTTCTTCTCTCTTCAATCACTACAGGAGCGGGGCGATCACCAGACTCACCACGCTCATCAGCTTGATGAGGATGTTCATCGATGGTCCGGAGGTGTCCTTGAAGGGGTCACCGACCGTGTCACCGACGACGGCGGCATGATGGGCCTCAGAACCCTTGCCGCCGAGGTTTCCTTCCTCGATCCACTTCTTGGCGTTGTCCCAGGCGCCGCCACCGTTGGACATCATCAGGGCCAGCATCACCCCGGTGATCGTCGCCCCGGCCAGCATCCCGCACAGCGCGGCAGGCCCCAGAATGAAGCCGACCAGCACCGGAGAGATCACGGCCAGGAGTCCGGGAGCGATCATCTGCTTGAGCGCTGCCTGGGTGGAGATATCGACACAGCGAGCGGCATCAGGCTTGACACCTTCCTTGCCCTCGAGCAGACCGGGGATCTCGCGGAACTGCCGGCGGATCTCGTTGATCATCTCGAAGGCCGCCTTGCCGACACTCGTCATGGTCATCGAAGCCGCGGCAAAGGGCAGGATGGCGCCGAGGAGCAGTCCGATCATGATCATCGGGTTGAGGAGCCTGATGTCGAGCATCGGGAGGCCCTTCTGGAGCAGGTTCTGCGAGACGGCGCTGTTGTAGGCGGCGAAGAGTGCCAGCGCTGTCAGGGCCGCCGAACCGATGGCGAAGCCCTTGCCGAGAGCGGCGGTGGTGTTGCCGACCGCGTCGAGCCGGTCGGTGATCTTCCGTACCTCCGGTCCCAGTCCCGCCATTTCGCTGATCCCGCCGGCGTTGTCGGAGATCGGGCCGTAAGCGTCGACGCTCATCGTGATGCCGACCGTGGCCAGCATGCCGACCGCCGAGATCCCGATGCCGTAGAGGCCGGCAGCCTCGTTGGCAACGAAGATGGCGATGGCAATGAACAGGACCGGGAAGGCACAGCTCTCGAGACCGACCGCGAGACCGGTGATGATGTTGGTGGCCGCACCCGTCTCACTCGCTTTGGCGATCCTGCGGATGGGCGCCCCGGCAGTGTAGTACTCGGTCACGAGACCGATCATGATCCCCACGACGGTACCGCTCAGAATCGCCCAGAAGACTCCCTGGGTAACCCCGAGAGATCCGACTCCGAACCAGGCAAAGACCAGGAAGAGCGCGGCGCCCACGAAGGTCGAATAGCGAAGGGCAGAAGCTGGATGCATGTTCTTCAGGAACTTCATGCTGCCGATGCCCACAAAGGAGGCAACCAGACCGAGCATCACCATGAAGATGGGCAGCAGCATCATAGAGGACGTGGCACCCAGGCCGGCTATGACCGATCCCGCCTGGGCCGTAGCCGCAAGGGCGATCGTCGCGATGATTGAGCCGACATACGATTCGAAGATATCGGCACCCATTCCGGCGGTGTCACCGACGTTATCTCCCACCAGGTCGGCGATCACACCGGGGTTGCGGGGATCGTCCTCGGGGATACCGGCCTCGATCTTGCCGACCAGGTCGGCCCCGACATCCGCCGTCTTGGTGTAGATCCCTCCGCCGACACGGGCAAAGAGAGCGATCGAGGACGCGCCCATCGCGAAACCACTGATGGCTCCGACGGTGCTGACATCCTTGCCCAGGAACAAGAACGCGATTCCGACGCCGATGAGGCCAAGGCTGGCGACCGCCAGACCCATGACCACACCGCCGGAGAAGGCGACCTGGAGCGCGCCGCCGGCGCCTTCGGTCCGGGCTGCTTCGGCGGTTCGGACGTTCGCTCTTGTGGCCGCCTGCATGCCGATGTAACCGGCAGTCAGCGAACAGAGAGCTCCGCCAAGGAACGCCAGCGCGGTCGCGATCCCCAGCTGCCAGAAGAGCAGCAGAAAGACCACTGCTACGAAGATGCTCAGGATGCTGTATTCCCGGCGCAGGAAGACCATCGCGCCTTCATGGATCTGATTCGACAGATCCTGCATTTCTTCCGTTCCCTGCGGTTTGCGAATCAGTGCTGCCAGGACCAGGAATGAGACCGTCAATCCGATGATTCCCAGGATGGGAGCGATTGCGCTCAATGTCTGTTCCATTCGGGGTTCCTTCCTCGGTTGTCAGTTGAACAGGTTCATGGCTTCTTCGAGACCGCTGGAGAGATAGGACTCAACAGCGTCGGCAGCTCTCGAAATCATCTCTTCGATCAGTTCACGTTCTTCAGCGCGGAAGGGTGACAACACATACCCTTTCAGATCCTCGGGCATGTTTTCGGCACCCACGCCTATCCTCAGTCGGGTGAAATCGTCTCTACCAAGCTGGTAGATAATGTGTTCCAGTCCGCGGTGACCGCCGCTCGAACCTCCCTGTCGGAATCGCATCGTGCCGATCGGCAGGTTGACGTCGTCCGAGATCACCAGCAGATCCTCCGGATCGATCCGGTACCAGGAGAGGAGGCCCTGGACGGCGAACCCGCTCTCATTCATGTACGTAGTCGGTTTCGAGAGCACGATCGAACGCTCCGCAAACCGGGTGACGGCGAGAAGGTACTCTCCCTTGCCCCCGCTGAATCCGGCTTGCCACCGTTCAGCGAGCAGGTCAACCACGCGAAAACCGAGGTTGTGCCTCGTCGCCGCGTAATCACGGCCGGGATTACCCAGACCGATTATTACTGTGCGGGAATCCACCGAACGTACCCGTCTGAGCGCGCCACCGGCCCGGACTAACCCTGGGCCTCGGAGTCCTCTTCAGCCTCCGCCTCGTCCGCACCTTCCTCGACCTCTTCACCGATAAGCTCAGGCACACCCGGGATCTCGATGATCTCTTCGATGACCTCTTCGACGCGCGGCGGAGCGATCGATACGACCGTACGCTGCAGTTTCATGGAGGTTTCGAAATCTCCGAGATCGATCTCGTCCAGGTGGATGGAGTCGTTGATGTTCATCTCGGTGACATCAACCTCGAATTCCGACGGAATCTCGGTCGGGAGACACTCGATCTCGATGGCGTAGACCTTCTGTTCGAGAATTCCACCCGCCTTGACGCCTTCGGCCTGGCCGATGAGGCGCACCGGCACATCGACCTTGATCGTTTCCTTGAGGTCGATATGGACGAGATCAAGGTGACGGAAAGTGTCACGCATCGGATCCCGCTGGATCTCCCTGATCATGGTCAGCCGGTCGGATTTCTCCTCGTCGTCGATGAGCAGATTGATGAGAGTGTTTCCCGTGAGTCCCTGACGGAGAAGGCCATCGAACTCGACCGAGTCGATCGCGATTGGTCGGGATTCATTGGACTTCCCGTAAAGTACGGCGGGAATGCTGTTGGCGCGGCGTATACGACGAGCCGCTCTTGAACCCGTTTCCTCGCGGGAAAGGGCGTGAAGAATCGAGCGTTCCATGTCAGCACGGCCTCCTGACAGGTCACGGATCGGGCATCATCCCGCCGCGACCGCTGGCATGTCACCGATCCGAAGGGACCGGTTTCTCTATGTAGGTATCACTCAGGATAGTTACTCGAAATCCGCGGACTGTACATCTACCTGAAGAGAGTACTGATACTTTCCTCCTGATAGGTCCTGCGGATCGCTTCGCCGAAGATATGTCCCACCGAGACGATTTCCAAGTCTGGAAAGTGTTTATCTTCGGGAATCGAAATGGTATTGGTAACGATCATCCTCTCGATCGGGCTCTCCAGCAGCCGGTCGATCGCCGGGCCGGAGAGGAGCCCATGGGTGGCGGCACAGTAAATGTGGTTCGCCCCCTTGGCCTTCAGCCCTTTGGCCGCTTCGCAGAGGGTACCCGCGGTGTCGACCATGTCATCGATGATGAGGATGTTCCGCCCCTCGACTTCACCAATGATGTTGAGCACCTCGACCGCGTTCGGTTCGGGACGCCGTTTGTCGATGAAGGCGATCCCGACCCCCAGGCGCTTGGCATACGCTCTTGCCATGATCAGCGAGCCCACATCGGGCCATGCTCGAGTAGAGGTGATCGACGGGGATGTCGAAGAATCCCTGGATCTGCGCCGCGTGCAGGTCCATGGTGAGCATCCTGTTGGCGCCGGCCTGGGTTATGAGATCGGCCATCAGCTTGGCAGAGATGCTCACACGCGGCTGATCTTTCCGGTCCTGGCGGCAGTAGCCGTAGTAGGGAATGACGGCGGTCACACGACGGGCCGAAGACTTCCGGGCCGCGTCGAGCATGAGGAAGAGTTCGATCAGGTTGGTACAGGGGCTGTTCGTCGACTGGATGATGAACACATCCGCGCCCCTGATGTTCTCCTCGTATTTCACGAAGATCTCACCGTCGGCGAATGTCTTGATGGTCACGTTCCCGAGCGGAGTCTCAAGGTATTCGGAAATCTCCAGCGCCAGACCGGGATTGGAAGTACCGGTGAAGAACTTCATAGAGTGCGGCATAGGTATTCATCCGTCAGCGGGGTGAGGATGCGGTCTATAAGTATCATATTGATAACCCCGACAACCCCCCTCTGCCACCACGGATAATGACGCCGGGAAGGAACTGTCTGGTGTGTCTGGAATCGGGAAGGAGATGGCTGGGGTGCTGGGAATCGAACCCAGAACGCCGGTTCCAAAGACCGGTGACTTACCCTTAGTCTACACCCCAGCAAATATCGGAGAGGGAGCTGATCGAATGGGAACCGATCAGGGGGATCTGTGGATCAGGGTTGTTGTTCCGTTTCGTCGTCGGCCTCGGATTCCGGTTCGGGCGTCGGTTCGTCGACCGCATCACCCCGATCCCGGGCCAGCTGCAGCTGATCCCCATAGGCCTTGAGCACGGTTTCTTCGAGCATGGTCCGCATGGCGTTGTTGATCGGGTGGGCTATATCCTGGTACGTACCGTCAGAACGACGCCTGGAGGGCATGGAAACGAAGAACCCGTTGTGCCCCTCTATCACTTTCAGGCCCCTTACGACGAATTCGTCGTCGAAGGTGATATTCACAAACGCTTTGAGTCTTTCCTCGTTGCAGAGTGAGACCCTGACTTCGGTGATCTTCATGGCTGTGGGTCTCCCTCCCGCCCGGTCAATTCATCCCGGTCGGGACTGAAGTGTCTTCACCGCAAGACCGTTTCGATTACAGCAAAACCCTCGTCGCCGAGCTGGCGGGCCGCTCCGGCCGCATCGTCCTCTGTAGTGTAGAGCCCGTACACGGCGGAACCACTGCCCGTCAGTGAGACGAAGAAGGCCCCGGAATCTCTCAATGCTGTCAAAGAGTCGGTGATATCCGGGTAGGCTTCGATTACAGGGTCCTCCAAATCGTTTCGCAAGTCAATGCAGTTAAGGACCTCGGCGATACCACCCTCATCAGTGAGACAGCGCTGATAACAGGCTTCTTTCTCATCCCTCAATCCGGCGGCGCGGTATGCCCATGGGGTCGGGATCGTGAAGGGATGGAGAATGACCAGAACCGGCACATCATCCAGCGGTTCGATCGGTGTGAGCCTCTCCCCGATACCTTCCGCCAGAGCGCATCCGCCGGTGAGGAGGAAGGGCACATCCGCGCCCAGTTCCATCGCCATCACGTGGAGATCAGCCTCGGAGATATCCAGCCGGTAGAGGTCGGTCAGACATCTCAGCGTCGCCGCGGCGTCACTCGATCCACCCCCCAGTCCGGCGCCCGGAGGAGTTCGCTTGGTGAGGGTGATCGAAACCCCTGGCAGGTCGAATCGCTTCATCAGGAGATCAGCCGCCCTCCAGACCAGATTGGAGCTGTCGCCCGGCACCTCTTCCAGGAGTCCGGGAAAGGCCGCGTCACTCGCCGGAACGACGGTCAGGGAGAGGGTGTCAGACGGTTCGATCCGGAGTTCATCACCCCAGGCCAGGGTGTGGAAGAAGGTCTCGATCTCGTGGTACCCGTCTTCCCGCTTCCGCAGGAGGCGAAGTCCCAGGTTCACCTTGGCGGGCGCGTGGATATTCACTGCGTACCCGCAACCGTCCTCTCGGCTACCTCAGCGAGGATATGGATGAGCGTGAGATGAT
>JALGWK010000366.1 GCA_025774205.1 bacterium | reverse complement strand
TGATACCTCCCCTGCTGCTCCTGCTGATGATGGCAGGTACGGCCGCGGGCCAGGACGATTTCCGACGTGAACGGGGCGGTGAAAATGATGCCGCCAAGGACGCGCTGGAAGGCATGACACCTCCGGCCCTGCAGGTCAGCGGCTGGATGAACACCGATGGTTCCGCTTTGAGGCTCTCCGATCTCAGGGGAAAGGTGGTGGTCCTTGATTTCTGGGGCACCTGGTGAGGACCCTGTAAAAGCGCCGTTCCTCATCTGAAGGAACTCTACGAGCGCTTCAAGGACCAGGGACTGGTCCTCATCGGTGTCCATACCGACCTTGAACATGAGAACATGGCGGACTTCGTCACGAAAGAAAAAATCCCCTATCCGGTCGCGATAGATACGGAAGGGAAGACACACGAGGCCTTCGCGGTCGACTCACACCCCGACTACTACGTGATCGACAGGTCAGGCCGGGTCCGGATCGCGGATATGGCGAACGCCGAACTCGACCGGGTCATCGAGATCCTGCTTAAGGAACAGTTGGAGGAGACCGGGCAGGTCGAACAGCCTGAAGGAACGGAATTGGGCGACCAGGTACCGACTGATGATATCCGACGGGAGCGAACCGGAGAATACGGACCTTTCAAGGAACGGCTGGAGGGACGCGTGGCTCCGGCCCTGCGGGTCACCGACTGGATGAACATCTCCGGTGAACGGCTCTCGATCGCGGACCTTGAGGGAAAGGTGGTGGTCCTCAACTTCTGGGCCACCTGGTGAAGCCCATGCGTTAGCGAGCTCCTCAATCTGAGAGAGCTGTACCAACGCTACCGGGACCAGGGGCTGGTCCTGATCGGAGTACATGTTGAGATCGGAGGCGAGGACATGCCCGACCTCGTCCAACGCCTCGAGATCCCCTATCCCGTCGCGGTGGATACCCGCGGTATGACCGAACGGGCGTATTTCGTCGATTCCCATCCCGACTTCTACATCATCGATCGATCAGGGAGAGTACGGATAGCCGATCTCATGGACTTTGAACTGGAGCGCGCTATCGAACTGGTGCTGGCCGAGGAACCGGTCGGCGGATCAACCCCGGGAGGCAGCCGGTGACAGAGAAGCTCCAGCCGGAAGTCTGGGATTACGTGATCATCGGATCGGGATTCGGCGGCAGCGTCTCCGCCATGCGCCTCCGGGAGAAGGGATTCAGCGTCCTCATCCTCGAGCGGGGCAAGCGGTACGAGGACAGCGATTTCGCGAAGTCGAACTGGGCCTTCTGGAAATACCTCTGGCTCCCCCCACTCCGCTGTTACGGCATCCTCCAGATCACCACTCTCAACGGACTCATGGTGCTGCACGGCAGCGGTGTCGGCGGCGGCAGCCTGGGGTACTCCAACGTCCTCGAGGTCCCCACCGACCCCCTCTTCGACAACCCCGCCTGGAGGCACATGGCCGACTGGAAGGAGGTTCTCAGGCCGCACTACGAGACCGCGCAGAAGATGCTGGGAGTGACCAGGAATCCCCGACTCTGGCCGGCCGATGAGGTGCTTCGGGAGATCGCGGATGACATGGGGAGAGGTGATACTTTCCGGCCGACGGAGGTTGGCGTCTTTTTCGAGGAGGAAGGCGCGGAGGGCACAGGAGAGCGCGGAACTGCCGGCGCGAGTACCACTGAATATCCTGAAATCCGGCAGGAAGTACCCGATCCCTACTTCGACGGTACCGGGCCGCCCCGAACCCCCTGCAACCACTGCGGCGGCTGCGTGGTTGGCTGCCGCTACAACTCCAAGAACACCCTGCCGAAGAATTACCTCTATTTCGCGGAACAGCTCGGAGCCGAGATCAGGTCTTCGAGCAGCGTCACCGATATCGTGCCGCTGGAGAGTAATGATGACTCCGATAACACAGCCTCAGATTACACCAGTGGCGAGGCCCAGGACGGCGCCAGGTGGGAGGTCCGGTATCGGCAGAGCACCTCCTGGATCGTCAGACCGAAGAGAAGCGTCAGAGCCCGCAATGTGATCCTGGCGGCCGGAACGCTGGGCACCCTGAAACTCCTCTTCCATGGCCGGGACACGACCGGCGACCTCAAGAACGTCTCCCCCCGGCTGGGGGAGATGATCCGCACCAATAATGAAGCCCTGCACGGGGCGGTATGCCGGGACCGGGATCCCGACTACTCGGAAGGCATCTGCATCACTTCGATCTTCGATGCCGATGAGGTGACCCGCGTCGAACCGGTCCGCTACCCGGCCGGCTCCTCGCTCATGCGGCTCATCTCGGCTCCGCTGGTGTCGACCGGTGACCGGCTCTTCATCCGGATCATGAAGGCGATCTGGCAGATCGTCAGGCATCCCCTTGACACC
>JALGWK010000365.1 GCA_025774205.1 bacterium | reverse complement strand
TCCATGGTCTCCCGCCAGATCTCCTCCGGCATCCCTTCGATCCGGCCGCCGGTCCAGATCCCGGCGTTGTGCACGAGGATATCGAGGCCGCCGAGAGAGGAGACGGCTTCTTCGACCAGCCGCTCGCAACCCTCCCCCGATCCCAGATCGGCCCGGATGGCGTGGACTGCCCTCCCGTTCCCCTCCAGTTCCGCGGTCAGTTCATCAGCCCGGTCCGAGCGCTCCCGGAAGGAGAAAGCGACCTCGGCGCCTGCGCCGGAGAAAACCCGTACGCAGGCGGCTCCGATCCCCCGGGAACCACCGGTGACAAGGGCCCGCCTGTCAACAAGATCGATCATCATGGCCTCCAGATATCCCCGGTCCGGGGTTACAGTTTGTAGCCGATCATGCGGAGAAAATCCTTCCGTTCCTGCTGCTGCTCTTCGGTCTCTTCCCCGCGCGGCGTCTGCCCGTCGATGACGCCGGCGACCCCCCGACCCGCGTCCGATTCCACCACGATCACCTGGAGCGGATTGGCGGTGGCGCAATAGATCCGGCAGACCTCGGGCACCATCTTGACCGCGTTCAGGATGTTGATCGGGAAGGCATCCCGCAGGAAGATGGCAAAGAAGTGGCCGGCCGCGACATCGGCGCATGCCCGGCGGGCTCCGGCGATCATCTCGTCATCAGTGCCGGAATAGCGGATCAGTCGCGGTCCGGAAGCCTCACAGAAGGCGAGCCCGAACTTGATCCCCGGCACACTCTGGATTATGACTTCGTGCAGGTCCTCCACGGTCTTGATGAAATGCGATTGACCGAGGATCACGTTCAGTTCCGCGGGCTTGTCGATGGGGACCAGAGTGAATTCCATGACGGCAACCATCCTTGCTGAAGGTCCTGAAATGAAGGTCCTGAGAAGAAGGTGCTGAAACAACGGGTAACCAGGAACGTATGATAGTACGCCCATGACTGATACTTTCAAGAAATTACTCAGGAAGAGCGCCGGAGTCTCCCTGGTGGGTATCGGTGCGATCGGTATGATCGTGCCGGGCATCCAGGGCATCGTGACGCTCTCGGCGGGATTGCTCCTCCTCTACCCGGAGGATACCGAAAAGGGCCGCCGGATCAGGGAGTGGATCCACAGGAAGGAGGAGGAAGCGGCCGCGGACCTGGAACGACGCCGCAAGGAACGGCCGCTCTCCCGGAAGAAGCGCAGTCGATGGTTCTAGATTACGCCGACCGCTGATCAGCGCGCCCGTTTCGTGAACCTGATCGCTGCCAGCGTTATCGCGATCGGCCCCAATATCAGCAATCCTGTCAGTTCCAGACGGAACGACGCCAGGCCGCTCCCTTTCAGGAACAGCTCCCGGACCACCACCAGGAAGTAACGCAGACGCAGCGGATTCAGGTAGGTGAGACGCTGCATCAGGGGCGGCATGTTCTCGATCGGGAAGAAGAAGCCCGACATGATGATCCCGAAGATGAGGAAGAACCAGACCATGAAGAGCGCCTGCTGCTGGGTCCGGGCGATCGTGCTTACCAGCAGTCCCATACCGAGGGTGTTGAGCAGGAAGAGGAGCGAGAAAAGGATCAGCAGGCCCCACGATCCCCGCATCGGGACGCCGAACCAGAGGAGGCAGACCGAAAGGGCGATCGCGAGGACGAAGAAGGCGATGAAGACGAAGGGGAGGAGCTTGCCCACGATCAGCTCCCCGGTCCGGATCGGAGTGACAGAGAGCTGTTCGAGGGTCCCGGTCTCTTTCTCCCGTACCAGTCCGAGACCGGTCAGGAGGGTTGTCAGCATGGTCAGCAGGACCACCACGACTCCGGGAATCATGTAGAACCGGCTGATCAGCTCCGGATTGTAGAGGACCCGAACCCGCGGCAGGAGATCGGGCAGCGGCGCGCCGGCCAGGGAGACCCGCACCACCCCGAGGGAGAACGATTCCACGATTCCCCTGACATGGTTCGAGGCGATCAGGGAGGCGTTGGAATCCACCCCGTCGAGCAGCAGCTGGACCTCGACCGTCTCATAGCGACCCAGATGACGGGCAAAACCGTCAGGGATGACCAGGACCGCCGACACTTCCCCCCGATCGAGGGCATCCCTGATCTCCGCCGGCCCGCTCATGACCCGGTCGAGGGCGAAGGTCTCATTATGCCGGAACTTCTCCACGAGCTGACGGCTCTCCGGCGAGTGATCGTAATCGACCACCCCGAGGGAGAGATCGCGGACGTCGACCGTGATGGCGTACCCCAGCATCAGCACCATGACGACCGGCATCATGAACATCATGGCGCGCATCTGGTGGTCCCGGAAGACCTGGATGAACTCCTTCCGGACGAGATGGCCTATGATCCGCAGACTCTTCGGCATGATCAGTCAAGCCTCGGTCTGAAGCGGGCTATGCTGATGACTGTCAATCCGAAGGCAAGCGCGAGGAGGAAGAGACCATTGTTCAGGAACACTTCCGCGCCGACTCCCTTCAGCAGCACTCCGCGCACGATCGGGATGTAGTAGGTGGCCGGAACCGCCTTGCTGACCCACTGCAGGAACAGGGGCATGCTCTTCACCGGGAAGATGAAATTGGAGAGCATGAAGGCGGGCAGAACCGTCGCGAACATCGCGCCGAACATCGCGACCCGCTGTTCGTTGACAAAGGTGGAGATGACGAGACCGATGGTGAGGGCCGCCATGATGTAGATCCCCGTGTAACCGAAGAGGACGAGGAGACTGCCGCGGATCGGTACCCCGAAGACCATGGATCCGAAAAAGAGGATGAAGGCTCCATCAGCCAGGGCCAGGACCCCGTAGGGCAGCACCTTGCCGATGATGAGTTCGGTCGGGCGTACGGGACTTACCAGGAGCTGCTCGAGGGTTCCCGTTTCCTTCTCCCGGACGACGGTGACGCTCGTCAGGAGCGCCGAGGCCATCATCAGGATGACCGCGATCAGGGCCGGCACAATGAAGTGGCTGCTCTTCTGTTCCGGGTTATACCAGAAGCGGGGATGGAGTTCGATCGGCAGGCCCTCCCAGCCGACCATGCTTCCGGTCCCGTCCCGCAGCGCCGAGAGCGCCTTGATCGAACCCTCCACCGCTACCCGGGAGATGATCCCGCGGGCATACCCGAGGGCGATCGAGGCGGTGTTGGGATCGGAGCCGTCCACGAGGAGTCCGATCTGCCGCTCGGCGCCTCCCTCGAGTGAACGGGAGAAACCTGCCGGGATCACCAGGGTGAGGACCGATTCCCGCAGGCTGAATCCGGCTTCAGCCTCAGCCATGTCCCGGTAGCGCCCGGCCAGGATGAACTGTCCCGAGGCCAGGAAGGAGGAGGTCAGTTCCCGGGAGACAGGGGTGCGGTCATGATCGACCACCCCCAGGGGGATGTCCCTGACATCGAAATTCATGGCGTAGCCGTAGAGGAAGGTCATCACCACCGGCATCAGGAAGATGATCATCAGGCTCCGGGAATCCCGTACGATGTGCCGGAACTCCTTGGCCATGACGGCCGCGATCCGGCCGATCACGAGGCCTCCTCCTGCTGTCCGGCAACCCCGAGGAAAACCTCTTCCATGGTTGCGGCCGAGTGCCGTTCCCGGAGTTCATCGGGTGTGCCGACGGCCACGATCCGGCCCTCCCGCATGATCCCGAGGCGATGACAGTACTCCGCCTCATCCATGTAGTGGGTGGTCACCATGACGGTCGTACCGGCAACGGCCAGATCGGGGATCGATCCCGCCGGTCGGTTCATCGAGGAAGAGGAGTTGAGGTTTGTGGATGAGCGCCGAGGCCAGGGCCAGCCGCTGTCGGTGCCCGGTCGGCAGGCTCGACGTGATCCGGTCGGCCAGTCCATCGAGATCGAAGAGGTCGAGCAGTTCTTCCTTCCGTTGCCTGATTTCTGATCCGGGCAGGCCATAGACCCCGCCGAAGAAGGTGAGATTCTCCCCGACCGTGAGGTCCTCATAGAGGGAGAAGCGCTGAGACATGTACCCCAGCTGGCGCTTTACCTTCTCCGGTGAAGAGTGGACCGGCACACCGACCACCCATGCCTCACCCCGGCTGGGACGAAGAAGGCCGGTGAGCATCCGGATGGTGGTGGTCTTGCCCGCCCCGTTCGCTCCCAGCAGACCGAACACTTCGCCCCGCTCCACCTGGAAGGAGACTTCATCCACGGCGGTGAATCGCCTGAAGTTGCGTGTGAGTCCTCGCGTCTCTATGGCGATCGTCCCGGGCGGAGTCATGCCGCGTCGACTCCGGTGGCGAGCGCCACGAAGACATCTTCCAGGCTGGGAGACGCGGTCCGGATGGAACCGACCTCCACACCCTCCCCGATGAGCGCCTCCCGCAGCATCTCCCGGTCCTCTCTACCGGCCAGCATCGTCAGATGGATCCTGGTTCCGAACGGCACCACTTCGCGGACCCCGTCGAATCGCTCCAGGATCCGGGTGGCCTCGCCGACCGGCCTGGCCTCGATCTCGATGATCTCGTGGGGAAACCGGGAGCGCAGTTCCGTCGGGGAACCGCGGTCGAGGATGATCCCGTCCCGGAGGATGAGTACCTCGTCACATCGATCGGCCTCATCCATGTAGGGTGTACTCACCAGGATGGTGGTTCCCTGCTCCTTCAGTTCGAGCAGGATCTCCCACAGCTCCGCCCGCGAGATCGGGTCCACGCCGGTGGTCGGCTCGTCAAGGAGCAGTATCTCGGGGGTGTGGATCAGCGTGCAGGCCAGGGCCAGCTTCTGTTTCATGCCGCCCGAGAGGGCCGCGGCCCGCCGCTTGCGGAAGGGTGTCAATCGCGCGAATTGGAGCAGCTGTTCGGTCCGTTCGCGACGTTCCCCACCGCGCACCCCGAAAATATTGGCGTAGAATTTCAGATTCTCGTCCACGCTCAGGTCGGGGTAGAGACTGAATCGCTGCGGCATGTATCCGATCCGTCCGCTGGAAGCGCGGGAGCCGGTCACATCCTCCTCCCCCAACAGGACCCTCCCTGCCCCGGGTCGGAGGAGACCGGTCAGCAATCGCATGGCCGTGGTCTTCCCCGCGCCGTCGGGACCGAGGATCCCGGTGACGGTTCCCCGCGCGAGAGCGATCTCGAGCCCGGACAGGGCAGAGACCTTCCCGTATGATTTTGAAAGTGATTCCGTGGAAAGAACCGGCATCACGGCGTTATCCCGGGCAGATCGACATCAGCGGGAAGACCGATTTTCAGATGCCCCTCCCGATTGGCTACCGTCACCTTCACGGCGAAGACGAGGTCGGCCCTGGCCTCGGGAGTCTGCACGTTCTTCGGTGTGAACTCGGCTTCATCGGCGATGTGGACGACCCGTCCGGGGAAGGTCCGGTCGGGGAAGGAGTCCACCCGAACGACCGCCTCGCCGCCGAGGGTGACCCGACCGATGAGAGGGGCGGGAATGTAAACCCGTACATGGAGTTCTTCAAGATCGGCGATCCGCACGATCCCCCGGCCGGGTGCCGCCACCTCGCCAGGCTCAAGGTAAACCGTGATGACCCTGCCCGCGCGCGGCGCGAAGAGACTGCACTCTCTGATCTGACGCTGGAGGGAGGCCATGCGGAGCCTGATCTCCGTTTCCTTGATGGGAAAGACCTCGAAGGCTGTCTCAGCGCCTTCGACCAGCCGGGTGGCCAGTTCGACCAGCGACTCCAGTTCATCGAACTGCGCCCTGGTCGCCGCGTTCCCCTCTACCAGTCGTTTCACCCGGTCGCGGTTGAGAATCGCCTGATCGAACCGTTCCCGGGCCGCTGCCAGCACCGTTTCCGCCTGGTGGCGCTGAACCGCGATCACCTGCAGACCAACCCGGATCAGCTCCCGGGCTTCGACCAGGGCAGTGGAATCGATGAGAGCTATCAAGGATCCCTCCGAAACAAGATCCCCCTCATCCACGGCCCGGTGGAGCAGACGCCCCG
>JALGWK010000364.1 GCA_025774205.1 bacterium | reverse complement strand
CCCGGTTCGATTCAGGCTTTGCAAACAATGGGTAAATCCCTTTCACTCATTCTCTGAAATCGCATTCGAAGGGATACATCCGCCCTGATCGTGAGGACGTCATGAACAGAACCGCCACCGGTCTCAGGTGTCTTGCCGCCGCAGCCCTTTTGATCAGCCTGTTTTCGCCGATCCGGTCAATCTCCGCCCAGCAGACCGGTCCGGTCATGTCATCTGATCTGCGGGCCCTGTCATTCCGCGAGACGGGTCCGGCGGTGGTGGGTGGACGAGTGCATGATGTCGAAGCGGTCCCCGGTCATCCGGCGACCATCTACGTGGGAGCCGCGAGCGGGGGGGTATGGAAGACGGAGAATGGCGGCACGACCTGGATTCCGCTCTGGGACGACCTGCCGAACAGTTCGGTCGGGGATATCGCCCTTGCTCCTTCCGATCCTGACATCATCTACGTGGGCAGCGGCGGGCCGAATAACCGCCAGAGCACGCTGTACGGGAGCGGGGTCTGGAAATCAACTGACGGAGGTGCCGGCTGGATCCACCTCGGTCTGACCGAAACCCGGCATATCGGGCGCATCCGGATCCATCCCCGGAACCCCGACATCGCCTATGCGGCGGCGCTCGGGAACCTATGGAAAGCGAATCCCCAGCGGGGAGTCTTCCGAACGACTGATGGCGGCGCGAACTGGAGCAGGGTGCTGTTCATCGACGAGGACACCGGAGCGGTCGACCTCGTGATGGATCCCTCCAATCCCGACGTCCTGTACGCCGCCACCTACCAGCGGCGTCGACGGACCTGGGGCTTCATCGGAGGCGGGCCGGGGAGCGGTATCTGGAAGACGACCGATGGCGGCGACACCTGGCGTGAATTGACCGACGGGATCCCCGAAGGGGACAAGGGGAGGATCGGACTGGCCATCTCGATGAGCGATCCGGAGATCCTGAACGCCACTATCGAGCACCGCTCCGAACAGGGCACCTACCGGAGCGAGGACGGGGGGGAGACGTGGGCCCGGGTAAACCGGCTCAATCCCCGACCGATGTACTACAGCCACATTTACATCGATCCCGTCGATCCCGACCGGGTCTACATCCTGGGGAGTTCATCCTCGATGTCGGAAGACGGCGGCCGGACCTTCCGGGGCATCCCTTCAGCGCCGACCTACGATATCGGGGTGCACGGCGACCACCACGCGCTCTGGATCGATCCGGATGCCACCGGGAACCTGCTGCTCGGCACCGATGCCGGACTCTATGCCAGCCGTGATCGGGGAATGACCTGGACCCGGATCAACAATTTCGCCATCGGTCAGTTCTACGCCATCGGCGCCGACCTGCGGAACCCGTACTGGATCTACGGCGGACTGCAGGACAACCACTCCTGGATGGGGCCGAGCCGGACCCGGCGGTTCATCGGGATCATCAACGACGACTGGCACCAGATCGGTTTCAGTGACGGAATGTACGCCGTGCCCGATCCGGAAGATCACCGCCGGGTCTACCTCGACTCGCAGAACGGTGGGATCATCCGGATGGACCCGGAGACCGGGAGCAGTCTCGGGATCAAACCGGTTGCGCCGGAGGGTGAGCGTTACCGGTTCGACTGGTGCGCGCCGATAGCCATCTCGCCGCACGATCACAACCGTATCTACCTCGGCGGCAACCGTCTCTTCATCTCCGACAACGGAGGTGACAGCTGGCATGCGACAGAGGATCTCAGCCGCGCTCTCGACCGGGAACAGCTCGAGATCATGGGACGTCTGACCGATGGGCAAACGCTCTCCCGTCATGACGGAACGAGCACGTACGGGGAGATCACCACGATCTCGGAGTCACCGCTCACACCGGGGCTCCTCTGGGTTGGCACCGACGACGGAAACGTTCAGGTGAGCCGTGACGGCGGCAGTTCGTGGTCGGTCGTCAGCGGGCGTATCCCGGTGGTTCCCGACGGCACCTACGTCAGCCGGGTCGAGGCCTCACATGCCGTCCCGGAGCGGGCGTACGTGACGTTCGACGCGCACCGGGACGGTGACTTCCGCTCGTTCGCCTTCGTCACGGAGGATCTGGGTCGGACCTGGCGGGCGATCCTCGCGGGTGTGCCCGGTCCCGGTTCCATCAATGTCATCAGGGAACATCCCGGAAATCCCGAGCTCCTACGACCTCCTGATTCATCCCCGCGAAAACGATCTGATCATCGGGACGCACGGACGGAGCATCTGGGTTCTTGATGATCTGACTCCCCTGGAGGAGATGACAGGAGCGGTCGCGACCACTCCGCTCCATCTCTTCTCGATCAGACGGGCGATGCAGTGGCAGGAGCGGAAGGCCACGAGTTACCGGGGGCAGGGCGCCTACGCGGCCCCCCAGCCGCCTTCCGGAGCGATCATCTCCTGGTGGCTGCGGGAAGACGCCGCCGGTCCGGTCTCGATCGAAGTGCTCGACGTCACCGGCCGGGTGGTCAGGCATCTCGAAGGGAGCGGTCAGGCCGGCATCCAGCGGATCGTCTGGGACCTGCGCCTCGATCCCCTCCCCACATCAATACCGGGGCGGAATCGGGTGCAGTCGGGCAGGCGATCATCGCCGAATCTCTCGCCCTGGCTCGGCGAGCGGCTCGCCTCCAGGGGGCCGTTCGTTCTACCGGGACGGTACACCGTGAGAGTGTTCGCGGAATCCGAGGTCGTCAGTGGTACCGTCGAAGTAATCCCCGATCCGTTGGACCCACTCACAGGTGTCGAGCGTGAGGAACGCTGGTCATTCCTGCTCGGGACCGATACCCTGTATCGGCAGGCCGGCCGACCTCATCGCTGAACTCACGGCGATGGAATCGATCATGACCGAGATCGCCCGGGTCGGTGGGAGGAGCGCGCGTTCGGGCGCGAGCCGGATCATGGGAAATTTCTCAGGCAGCGCGGTCCGTATGGGAACCCTCGAGGGGCCGACCGTCACGCAACGGGAACAGCTGGCGGAACTGAAAAGCAATTTCCTGACAGCCGCTCAGGACCTGGACGAGGCACGTACCGGTACGATACCGGCGCTCGACCGGCAGCTGAGGCGGGCTGGACTGCCGACCATATTGAGAGAAGGGCAGAGGTAACAATGAGAGTACGCCTTCACAGAGATATAACAACCGAGGGTCCGATCCTGCTGGCCGGTTGGCCGGGTATGGGGAACGTCGGCATCGGGGCGGTCGATTACCTCCGCCGTGAACTCCCGACCGAAGAGTTCGGCGATATCGACATGAGGGATCAGTTCACCCCGGACGCGATCGTCATCGAGAACGGTATCGCCAAAATGCCGGAAATGCCGGCCAACAGTTTCTCTCTCGCCACCTCTCCCGACCTGATCTTCTTCCTCAGTGAGGCACAGATCTCAGGCCCGGCGGCCCTGTCGCTGGCGAACCTCATCGTCGATGTTGCCGAGAATTACAGTGTCGAGAGGATCTACACCTGCGCCGCCTTCGCCATTCCGATGAGCTATACCGAAGAGACCCGGATCCTCGGGGTGGCGACCGATGAAGCCCTCCGTGACTCGCTGGTTCCCCATGGCGCTGAGATACTCAACCAGGGCATCATCAGCGGACTGAACGGCCTGCTCCTGGGTGTCGCGGGTGCGCGCGGGATAGACTCCGCCTGCCTTCTGGCCACCCTCCCGCAGTACGCCCTCAGCCTGCCTAATCCCCGCGGATCGAGGGCCCTCGTCCAGACCCTCAGTACCGTGCTCGGGGTCAGTGTCGATCTCTCCGGCTTCGACGCCCCGGTAGCGCAGATGGACGAAATGATGGCCCAGATCGAGGAACGGATGCGGACGGCGTTCACCTCCAAGGGAGGTGAAGAGGGGGAGGGAATCGAGGGGATCGAGGAAATGGGGGAACCGGTGGAAGAGGAGGAGGTCCCCAACTACGTGATGCGCCGGATCGAACAGCTCTTCCAGGATGTCGCGAAGAACCGTGAAAAGGCCGCCCAGCTAAAGGATGAGCTGGACAGCTGGGGTCTCTACAAGCTGTACGAGGACCGCTTCCTCGACCTCTTCCGGGACCAGCAGGACGAGGAGTAGCG
>JALGWK010000363.1 GCA_025774205.1 bacterium | reverse complement strand
GGCAACTGGCACCTGTACAACGGTGACAGGACTATGGCCAGGGAGGTCTTTGAGCAGATACTGGAGAGTGGCGGCTGGGCGTCATTCGGCTACCTGGCTGCCGAGGCCGATTACCACCGTCTCTTCAACCGGTGAAGCCGGTGAACCGGCGTTTCACCGACACCTGATCACCCGATACCGGGAATGATATCGGCATGATCCGAACCTTCCTTGCCACCGTCATGATCGTCGCGCTGCTGTCGTGCGGTGATCCGCAGCCGCGGGCGAGTGATACCGACCGGTACGTGGTCGATCCCGAGCGGCGTCCGAACATCATTGTCCTGGTAGTGGACGATCTGAGATGGGACGAACTGGGTATCACCGGTCACCCCTTTCTCGAGACACCCCATATCGATCAGCTCGCCAACGATGGGGTGATGTTCTCACATGCCTTCCACTCGGTGCCCCTCTGCTCACCGAACAGGGCCTGCATCCTCACCGGGCAGTATCCCTCCCGTCACGGCATCATCGACAACGTGGCGCGGAACCGGGCCAGTCACCGGTTGGAGACCTTCCCCCGGGCCCTGCAGAGCGACGGATATGCGACCGCCTACTTCGGCAAATGGCACATGGGGAACGATCCGACTCCCCGGCCGGGCTTCGACCGGTGGGTGGCAATCCCGGGACAGGGCCGCACCACAAATCCGGAGCTGTTTGAAGACGGCCGTATCCACGAGGTTGAGGGCTATATCACCGACGTCCTGACCGACCGGGCGATCTCCTTCATTGAGGAGGACCGTGAAGAACCGTTTTTCCTCTACATCGGTCACAAGGCGATCCATCCCGACGCCATCCAGCTCGATGACGGCTCGGTCGATCTCTCCGTCCCGCGCGGATACATGCCCGCGCCGAGACACCGGGGCCGGTATGAGGATGAAGTCTTCCCCCGGCGGGAGAACAACATTTCATCGCTGGCGGAACTCGCCGACCGGCCGGCGCTGCAGCGGGCGCTCGAGTACAAGCATTCCGACGAGATGATGGACATGTTCGGTGAGGACGAGCTCGATCCCTATTCGAGCGACGAGACGATCCGTCGGCGGGCCGAGATGCTGCTGGCGGTCGATGACGGGGTGGGGCGGATCGTGGAATCCCTCAGGAACGAGGGCATACTCGACGAGACGTTCATCCTCTTCACCAGCGACAACGGCTTCTTCTACGGTGAGCATGGCCTTTCGCTGGAGCGGCGGCTTCCCTACGAGGAGTCGATCCGAACCCCGCTGATCGTGCGCTATCCCGGCCTGGCGAACGCCGGCACGGAGATCGATGCCCTGGTCGAATCGGTTGATATCGCTCCGACGATCCTCGAGATCGCGGGAACCCCGATCGGGGATCACATCCAGGGGATGTCATGGGTTCCCCTGCTCGAGGATCCGGCGGCCGACTGGCGGGAGTCGGTGCTGATCGAGTTCTATACCTATGAGAATCCGTTCCCCTGGCTGGTGGACATGGATTACCGGGCGGTCCGATCCGATCGCTGGAAATATATCCACTGGATGCAGCACCCGACCGAGGGTGAACTGTACGATCTCCGCAACGATCCGTTTGAGAAACGGAACCTGATCGATGAGCCCGGGATGGAGCGGGTGATCAGGGATATGCAGAAAGCAATGGCCGCTCATGTGCTTCACGCGCTCGGACTACCGGGATACTGATCACCCGGGTACCGGACGGCCCGGGCACTCCCGGGTGATCGTCTGGCTCACCATCCTGGTCACAGGCCTCAGTCCGTTCTCGGTCACACAGGCACAGAGAGGTGCCGTGAATGGTCTGCCGGAGCAGGCTTCTGACCTCTCCCTCCGGTTCGATGAGCCCGCGCGGCAGTGGGTCGAGGCCCTGCCGGTGGGTAACGGATCGATGGGCGCGATGGTGTTCGGCGGTATCGATGAGGAACGGATCCAGTTCAACGAGGACACCCTCTGGCTCGGAGAGCCTCACGACTATTCCCATGAGGGGGCGGCAGCGTACCTCGAGGAGATCCGACGGCTGCTCTTCTCGGGGGAGCAGCAGGCAGCCGAGCAGCTGGCCCTGCGTGAGTTCATGTCGGAACCGCTGCGCCAGATGAGCTATCAGCCCTTCGCCGACCTGGATCTCAGGTTCGATCATCAGGGCGAGATATCGGAATACCAGCGCTCACTCGACCTGGATACCGCCACCGCCACGGTCAGCTACCGGATGGATGGAGCACTGTATACGAGGGAGGTCTTCGCGAGCTATCCCGACCGGGTCATCATCATCAGGATCTCCTGTGAGCGTCCCGGTTCGGTCTCGCTCACGGTCGGATTCGATTCTCCCCATCCGGAAGCAGATTCCTCGAAATACAA
>JALGWK010000362.1 GCA_025774205.1 bacterium | reverse complement strand
CTGGAACTCCTGACACCCTTCATCTATCCAATCCACGCGGTCCGCGATCCGGGCGAGGAGGCTCATCGTCTCAGGAGGGAGCGTCGGGCCAGAGAGGGTACCGCCCTCTCGGAAGAGCATGTGAAACTCGCTCCCGGCGCGATACGCGACATCGAGTTCATCGTGCAGGTCTTCCAGCTGCTCAACGGGGGTCGGCATCCCGGGGTGAGGCATCCCTCCACCAGCGAGTCGATCACCCGGCTCCATGATGCCGGTCTCCTGCCGGCGGAGGAGGCGGCAGACCTTGCCGGGGCCTACTCCTTCTTCCGTCGCCTGGAAACCGTGCTCCAGATGCAGGAGGACCGACAGGTGTTCACCCTGCCCGTCGATCCTCATCGACGCCGGGCGATCGCCCGGTTGATGGACTGCTCCGACACCGGATCATTCCTCGACAGCTACCACCGGAATCGCGCCACGGTGGTCGCTATCCTGAACGGCCTCCTGCCGGGAGCGGGCGAGGAGCAGACCGGGGAGCCGGTCGAGGGCCTGCTCAACCTGCCGGTTGGCGGCGAAGAAGCGTCGTTCCGGCTGGAGAAACGCGGTTTCGTGGAACCGGAACAGAGCCACCGGGTCCTGGTCGCTACCGGTACGCTGGTCAGATCAGGCGGTGCCAACGCCTGGGCGGCCTTCGTCGGTCTCCTGCCGCCCCTGCTGAACGATGCCGTCACGACCGGAGCTCCCGACCGGGCCATCAACAACCTGGAACGTATCCTCCGTCGTCTCGGGAGCCCGGGCGCGTACGTACGCCTGCTGGCCCGGGAGGCATCGATCCGCCGGGCACTCCTCCTCCTCTGCGCCTCGGGAGACCTGCTCACCGACCTCCTGCTGCGTCATCCGGAACACTTCGAGCGTCTCTTCAGCCGCGGGGCGGCCGGCGTGGCGGCCGAGCGTGTCGATCGAATCGGCAAGCTCAGACGCCTGCGATCACGGGGTGGATCGAGTCGTGACATCGTCCGTGATCTGGAAACCATCCGGACCCGTGAGTTCCTTGCCGCCGGACTCTCCTGGCTCATGGGCGAGCATGACCTTCAGGAGACAATGCGCGACCTGGGGCTCCTGGCGAATGACCTCCTGCGCTGCTTCATGGGAGTGCACTTCCGTGAGCACCTCGTTCCTCCCCGGGTGGCAGTGCTGAGTCTCGGCACCCTCTCGGCGCGATCGATGACCTTTGCCTCGGACGCCGATCTCCTCTTCATCCATCGCGAGGGGGCAGGAGCTGAAGTGCAGGAACTCGCCGCGCGTGCCGGAGGCCTCCTCTCGCCCCCCGGAGGTCCCTACCCGGTCGACATGAGGCTCAGGCCGGAGGGACGGTCGGCCCCGACGAGTGTCGACCCGGCCTACCTTGCCAGGTACCTCGCGGAGCGGGCCTCGCTGTGGGAATACCTCGCGCTCCGGCGCGTCCGGCCTCTCTACGGCAGGAGGGCACTGCTGGGCGAGGCACTCGAAGTGATCGACAGCTGGCTGGAGGGGTTCCGGATCGACGACGAGGCGAGATCTGAGTTGCGGAAGGTCCGCGCGATGCAGGAGGAGGAGGTCAGGAAGGAGAGTCAGGCCGTTTCGCGCGAGATCCTCTTCGACGTCAAACGCTCTCCCGGCGGCATGGCCGACATCGAGTACCTTGCGCTCGGACTGACGGCTGGTCGCCGAGCCGGTCAGGGACGGGGGAGCGCTCACATCCCCGATCTCATCCCACCCCTGGTGACTTCGGGCACCTTCACCGCCGGGGAGGGAGAACTCCTCGACGACGCCTACCGGCAATTGCGTACCCTCCAGGTCGCCCTCCAGCTCCATTTCGGTCGGGACATCACCCGGATCCCCCGGGCGTGGTTCGAAGAAGCTCCGCCGGTGGTGCTGCCGGAAGGAAGCATGGAGAGACTGCCGGAGACGATCGAGCGGGTCCGGGCCCTGTTCGACAGGGAGTACCCCCGGTCGGAGTGATCGGGTGTTACCCGGCCGGGTGCTCCCCGGTCCGGAATGACTGATCAGCGCTCGGCCGTGAGGGCCTCCCGGAGAGCCTCGGTGACAAGCCTGCTCGTTCCGGCATCGAGCGGTGCGCCGAGCGGATCCGTCACGTAAAAGGCATCGACCGCCCGCTCCACCTCGGTGGTGATGAAGGCCTGGTGGATCGATACCCCGAAGTCGGCCATTATTCCCCTCTGAAGCGTTGGGATCGAGATGCACCTGGACCGGATGTTCCATGATCCGGCGGTCACGGAGACTCCATCTCACCCGGTGCTCCTCGAGGAGCTTCCCGACATCGATCGTCCCTTCCAGGACCCCCGGCAGCTGCTTCACGATCGACTCCTCCTGTACATGGGTGAGTCGGCCTCCCGTCCCCGCGTCGGCGACGGTGAAACGATCGAGGATAACGCTGTCGAGCCGCGTGAAGATCCTGGCCTGCAGGATCGTGACATCATGGGCCGCCAGGAGACCGCAGATGTCACTGACCAGCCGCTCCTGGTCACCCGTTATCACGGTTACGACCGAGTTCACCCGGGTATGAACGACATCCAGCACGCAGGCGCCCGGCTCGCCGGCCGCAGCCAGGTACCGATCGAGGAGAAGCCGGTCGGCCGTCACTGCCTCGACGCCGACATCACGTCCGTACTCGGGGGGCATCGAGTCGAGGAAACTGAGCGCCTGCCGGCGCTCTTCCGGTTCCACCTCCGCGGTTTCGAGACGTTCACTCACCGTCGCCGGCCGCAGGTCCCTCCCCTCCAGCACCCGTTCGATATTGCCCGCAAGATCGGCCAGCAGCCGGCACTTCCAGGGGGTCAGCATGGTGGGATTGACCGCCGCCATATCCACGATCGTCAGCAGCGTCAGCAGGTGGAGGCGCTCCTTCGAACGGACGAGCCGGGAGAGGCGACGCAGGAGGACCATCTCACCGATATCGCGTCGCTGGGCAGCGATATTGAGCAGAAGGTGGTGCCGCACCAGGAAGACGGCCAGATCGAGCTCCTCGCCCTCAAGCCCCAGCCTCGCTCCGGCCCGTCTCATATAACGCGCGCCCCGCTCGGAGTGATTCCCGGTCGCGGTCCCCTTCCCGGTATCGTGGAAGAGGATAACCAGCCTGAGGATCGCCGCCTCCCGCCGGGAGGGATACCATTCCCGCAGGGGCAGCCCGGCCACCGCCGTGGTGATCCGGCGCTCCATCCCGCCGGCGGGGTCGTTCACCGGACCGGCCGTCATCTCCTTCAACACGATCGCCAGCGCGTCGAGCATCCGGAGTGAATGTTCATCCACGGTGTACTGGTGGAAGGGATCGAACTGGACCAGGGCCGTGAGCTGTTCGAACTCCGGGAGGATACCGCCCAGGATGCCGAGCTGATGCATGGCCCGCAGGGTCCCGGCCACGCCCCCCTCCTCCATCAGGGTCATGAAGAGCCGGCCGTG
>JALGWK010000063.1 GCA_025774205.1 bacterium | reverse complement strand
CGGTGGGCGACTCCTGCCCGACGAAGTCGGCCCGGATCGGCAGGTCGCGCTGCTGTCGGTCGATCAGGACCGCCAGCCTGATCACCAGCGGCCGGCCGTAGTCCATCAGGCTGTCGAGGGCGGCTCTCACCGTCCGACCGGTGAAGAGCACGTCATCCACCAGAACGAGAGTCCGGCCATCGACATCGAAGGGGATATCGCTCACGCCGACGATCGGGGTCTTTTCGCGAGCCCTGAAATCGTCGCGGTAGAGGGTGATATCCAGCACTCCGACCGGTACCTCGCATTTCCCGCTATCCGAGATGATCCCGGCGAGTCTTTCCGCGAGCGGCACCCCACGGGTCTTGATACCGATCAGGGCCAGATCACAGGCTGGCACCCCGGTATGCTCGATGATCTCATGGGCGATCCGATCGAGTGCCTGCCCGAGCTGGTCGGCATCCATGATCGTAGCGCGTGGTTCAGGGGATTTTGCTGGAGGACTCGGTGTCATGGCTCTGGTATCCAGGTCTTTCCGGGTACAAAAAAAATCCTCGGAGGGGCGGGAGGTTATTCAGTCAGGCACTATTTCTCCTGTGGACGGCATCAGCTCCCACACTATGCATCCACCCCTGCCTGGTCAAGGAATCTCGTGTGGAAACCGGGGGCAGGCTCCCTGTACAATCGCCGGATGCCTGCCCACCCGCACAGACCTCCCGTTTCCGTGTCCCTCTCCCTGCTGCTGATCGTACTGGTCTCCATCACCTCGAATCTGCCGGCCTGTCAGACCGGAGGGAGCGCCATGGACCTGGCTGACTTCATTCCTGAGACCCTCGAAACCTGGACGTCCTCGGTCGATTACCCGGACATCGCCTACGATCATCAGACGATCTTCGATTACATGAACGGCGCCGGAGAGGTCTATCTCTCCTTCGACTTCCGGGGGATGCTCGTTCGCCGTTTCGAGAAGCCTGACCAGGAACTCACCATCGAAGTGTACGACATGGGGAATCCGGCTGACGCCTTCGGCATCTTCGCCCGCAGTCGTTCGGGGGCGGACATCGGAATCGGTCAGGGATCCCAGCAGTGGGCGGGACAGGTCAATTTCTGGAAGGATCGTTATTACGTCAGCGTCTACACGCTCCGGGAGACAGAGGCATCGAACCAGGACGTTCTGGAGCTGGCCGGCGCCATTGCGGAGAATATCACCGGAGTGGGTCAGCTGCCGGAGATCCTCACGATGCTGCCGTCAGAGGACCTGGTTGAGGAAACGATCCGCTACTTCCACCTGCACACCGATCTCAACCGCTGGTACTTCATCTCCGACGATAATATCCTCGGCCTCGATCCCTCCACCGAGGCCGTCATGGCCAATTACGAGAGTGGCGAGGAATACCGGTACCTGCTCGTGGTCCGGTATCCCGATCGTGAACGGGCCGGCGAGGTCTTCACCAGCTTCCTTGACATCTATCTGCCGGAAGCGGACAGGGACGGGGCCGTGGAGATCGAGGACGGCCTGTGGAGCGCCGCCGATGCATCGGGGGCATATGTGTTTGCGGTATTCGACGCGCAGTCAGCCGGGAGCGCCCGGGCACTGCTCGCCGCCATCAAGGCAAGCATTGAAGGAGCCGAACAATGAGTGATGACAGGATCCGTACCCGCCGTGATTTCGTAAAAGAGACCTCCTTCGGTGTCGCGGGGATGACCCTGGGACTCTCAGCGGCCAGGGATGGTATCAACAACCCGAAGCGGGCCTCGAAAGTGGTCCTGGTCAGGCACAAGGACGTTATGGACGAGGAGGGAACCATCGATCGCCCGATATTCGAGCAGATGCTCGATGACGCGATGACAACCCTGTTCGACAACGATGATGCCGCCGCCTGCTGGAGTTCTCTTCTCGAACCCACCGACACCCTCGGCATCAAGACCAACGTCTATCCTCCCCTCCCCACCCCGCCCGAACTCAATGAAATGCTCAAGGAACGGGCCATGGCGGTCGGGATCCCCGAGGAGAGAATATCGACCCTCGACAGGGGCGTCCTGCGGGACCCGAACTTCCAGAACGCCACCGCGCTCCTCAACGCACGGCCCATCCGGGCCCATGACTGGTCAGGGATCGGCGGCTGCATCAAGAACTTCATCCTCTTCGACCAGCCAGCCGAGTGGCATGACGATTCCTGCGCCGACCTGGGGGAAATCTGGAACCTGCCGATCTGCAAGGGGAAGTGCCGCCTGAACATCCTGGTGGCACTGACTCCCCTCTTCCACTCAATCGGCCCCCACCGGTACGCGCCCGACGCCACCTGGCAGTACAAGGGGATGTTCGTGAGCACCGATCCGGTAGCGGTCGACGCTCTCGGCGTGAAGCTCATGGAAGAGATGCGCAAGGCGTTCTACGAGCGCCCGCCGCGCGGTGGGACCTCGACGAAACACGTGGGGTACGCTGACACCCGGCATGGACTGGGAGTCGCAAACCTGGACGAGATCGAACTGATAAAGATCGGCTGGATGGAGGATGTGCTGATCTAGACCGTCCCGGTCGGATCACCGGCCCCAATAGAAGAACCGGAGAGGATCATGAAAAGGATCGCATCAGTACTCGGAGCGCTGCTTCTCTGTGCCACCATCGCTCAGGCACAGGCGGGAGACGGGCTGAAAGTATTCATCTCGGTCGACATGGAGGGGATCACCGGGGTGGTGAACTGGGAAGAAACCAGCCGGGAGGGCAAGGACTACGACTACTTCCGCCGGATTATGACGCAGGAGGCTAACGCGGCTGTAGAAGGGGCCATTGCGGGGGGAGCGGAAACGATCGTGGTCAGGGATTCGCATGGTTCGGCGCGCAACATTCTTCCTGATATGCTCCATCGCCGCGCCAGGCTCATACGAGAATGGTCGGGCGGGCCTTTGAGCATGATGGAGGGGATCGACGAGAGCTTCGACGCCGTCATCTTCATCGGCTACCACGCCAAGGCCGGAACCCCTGACGCCCTGCTGGAGCACACCATGACCGGGAACGTCATGGATATCTCCATCAACGGCGTCTCACTGCCCGAGGCGGGTGTGAACGCCCTCATTGCCGGTCACTTTGATGTCCCGGTGGCGTTTGTGGCCGGTGACATGGCCATCTGTGAACAGTGTCTCGGGATGTTCGGCGATGTCGGGTGGGCGGCGGTGAAAGAGGGGATCGGCGGCGCGGCGATCAATCATCATCCGGAGGTGTCCCGTGACATGATCCGGCGGGGTGTCACCGAGGCCCTGCAGAACCTGGACCGGTTCGAGCCTTACAGGCTGCAGTCTCCCTACACCATGGTCCTGACGCTGAAGGAAGAGACCACCGTCTATCCGGGGCAGTACTATCCCGGTGCGGAACGGACCGGCGACTGGGAGCTTACCTACCGGAGCGATGATATCATGGAGGTGGTGCTGGCGTTTCAGAAACTGCGGTCAGGATATTGAGCTGAACCTTTACTGAACTCCGACCGGGTTATTCCGGTTCCCGAAGAGACGGGCGCCCCCTTCAGCAACCAGGGCGCCCAGGAAAATGAGTCCGCCGCCCAGGTAGGCCGTCCCGGTCAGCAGTTCTCCCAGGAAGAGGAACGCGAAGACAGCCGCCAGCGGAGTCTCGATGGTGATGATCACCGCCGCCCTGGTGGCGCTGATGAACCGCTGCCAGTGGATCTGCATGGCCAGGGTCCCGGCCGCCATCGTCCCCAGTACCAGCCAGCGCCAGATCAGGGGCCAGGTCCACTCCACCGCGGGCGATTCGAAGATGAACATCGACGGGATGGTTATCGCCAGAACCCCGACCGCCTGGATGACCGTGAGGGCCCGGGTGTCATGGCTGGCAGTGAACATCTCCACGAAGACGATGTGCAGGGCAAAGCAGGTTGCCGAGAGAAGGGTGAACAGATCACCCAGGTTGAAACCGGCCCCGGAGGGGGAGGCGAGGATCCAGAGGCCGAGAGTGCAGATGAGCACCCCGATGATCGAGGTGGTCTTCGGCATGGTGCGCCGGATCACGATCACCAGGACGGGCACCATCACCACCCAGAGGCCGGTAATGAAGCCCGACATGCTGGCTTCGGTCAGTTCGAGACCGATCGTCTGGAAGATGAAACCGCCACCCAGCACCCCCCCCAGGGTGAGTCCTCTGAGCCATGTTCCGGGCCGCGCATTTTTTTTGATTTTTTTTTGCCAGAGGGCCCCCCAGATGGCTCCGGCGAGCATGAACCTCATGAAAACGAAGAAAATCGGGCTGACATGAGCCAGGGCGCCCTTGGCCAGGGCGAAGGATGATCCCCAGAGGATGGCGATGCCAAGGAAGACGATATCGGCCTGTGTAGAGCGCTTCATGGCAGGCCAAGGTACCGCCTGTCGGGGTGGTTTCAACAAGGAAAAAGGAGCAGAGGTCGAAACCCCTGCTCCTTATTCACCAGCTGGCCAGATGTAGACTTCTTCAGCGGTGCAACTGTGCTAGTTGATCGCTTCCTTCAGGGCCTTGCCGGCCTTGAACTTCGGCACGTTGCTGGCCCTGATCTGGATCGACTCGCCGGTCCGGGGGTTGCGACCGATCCGGGCCTTCCGATGCGAGGTCGCGAAGGTACCGAATCCGACGAATGTCACCTTGTCACCCTGCTTCAGGGCATTCGTGATCCCGTCAAATGCGGCGTTGATGGCTGCTTCAGCCTTGGCCTGCGAGATTCCAGCCTCATCGGCTGCCATCGCGACGATTTCCTTCTTCGTCATGCTTCCACCTCCTGGGGGTTGCTAGTGAGCCTCTCCCAGCAAAAGTCTGCCTCGATGTTAGGCGGCAGCTGAGAAGAGTGTCAAGCGGCTATCCCGCGAAAACCCGCGTCAGTAAACGGTTCTTCGCTGTTCGTACTTGATCTCAGGGATGTCCTTGATGGCGATTACGAACCAGTATCCCCTGCCCGGTCCGTCCGGTACGACCTGCAGTCGAGCCTCCCAGCAGTGCAGATCCCGATAGATGTTGAACGACAACCTTACGAGTTCCTTCCGGGCGAAGTCGTATCGACTCGATAGCGACAACGTCCACTTCGGAATGTTCACTGTCAAAGAGCCGTCAACACTATGGGTTGAAACCTCACTGCTCCTTCGCCAGGAGTAGTTATGACTCACTGCCAGGTTCCAACTGCCGCCACCGGCGCGGGACTGTTCGATGCCCGGAGATCTGAGCTTTCCGGTATCCCGGGTCGGGAGACCGAACGGAACCTCTTCCTGCAGAGCTTCCTGTTCGGGTGTCTCTTCAATCTCCCCGGGTTCCTGCTCTTCCTCCCCGGTTTCCTCGTCCTCAGCCTTTCTGCCAAACCAGCCGGCCACCGTCCTGCTATCCAGCCGCATGGAACTCCGGTAGCTGGCTGTCACCATGAGTGGCGATCGCCGGATCGTCTCAGTGTCGGGTTCGTAGAACGAATGTGTTGCTCTAAGCTGCAGATTCAGTACGCTCCCGACTTTCGTAATCAGTGAAGTATTTACATCCGACAGTTTTCTGCCCTTCGAGCGGGCGTTATACGATCCGGAAGTGGTGATCCTGGCCAGTTCGGACTGCCGTTCTTCCTCGCCAACCCACCGTTTCATCTGGAAAGTCTGGCTGAGACTGTAGTTCAGTGACTTCTGCCCTCCGGGATTACTACCGAAGAGGGAGGGGATGTCACCGATGTCGGTGAAATCGGGCGCGTAACCCACCGAGAGGCTCGGTTCGAGCACATGCCGGAAGGCAACCTCGGCCCCGAAGGGATGGTCGAGGATGCCGTAGATCTTGGTGCTGGCCCTGAGCGAGGAGTTCCAGAGGAAGCGTCGCTGGAATCCGTCCCGGGCCTTGTCTCCGAAATACCAGGCTTCCCGGGCCGAGAAATTGGGCTGGAGGTTGAGCCAACCGAAGACTTTGCCTGAATAGGTGATATTCGTCGACTGCTCCATCCCGATCTCCTGGGTGATCGAATCCCGTTCGGCGGCTGTTCCCATCTCCTGGAGTTCGTTCTTGATCGATGACCGGAGCGACACGTTGTAATCGATATAGAAGTTCTCGTACCACTTCGGGAGCATATCCTCCTCATCACGCTCCTCGGTGAGCCCGAATCCGGAGAGACCGCCCGGTCCGCCGCTCTCACGCTTCGAACCGGTACTGCCGAAAAGGGGGCGCCGGGAGATCCGGTAGGTGGCGGTCGGCAGCTGGGTAGTGGTGATACCCCTGTCGAGGAACCTGGTCTGACTGACCGCCAGAGAGAGATTGCTGCCGTCGGAGAAACGCTTTGAGAGGTTGGCGTTGCTTCTCAGAACCCGCTGCAGCCGTCGTTCGAGATCTTGAGAGAGCCTCTTGTTGAAGTCGGATGAGGAGGAGAAGTTCCCCCGTGCCGAGATGCGCAGCGTGGGATCGACGGTCTGACTGTGGTTGAACCGCGTTTCCCACCTCCGGATCCCGGCCTGATGATCGATGTTGTAGGTGGTTTCGATGTTCCCATTGATCGTGTAACGCCACTTGTACCGTACCCGCCCGCGCACGATCACCCCGACCCTCTGGGTGAGATCGACCGCCACCCGGGCATCGAAATGGTTACTTGGCGCCCAGTAGTACCCCAATCCCCTCAGGGTAACTCCTGTCAGGTCGGGCGAGTTCGAATACTGCGGCATGAGAAGACCCGACTGCCGGCCCGACTGGATCGACTTGATGATGAATGGAAGCGATGGGAATACCTCCAGATTCAATCCGGGGATTGTAAAGAGTTTCGGCGGGAACGGGATACCGAGGAGGTGGAACCTGATCCCCTTGGCGATCACCTTGTCATCCGGGATGATCTTCATCTGATCCGACGAGAACCAGTAATGAGGATCATCGAGTTCACAGGTCGTAAAACGGCCGCCCTGAACAGTCAGGTAATTGGGTTCCGACCGATGGGCATCGATCTCCGAGCCGAAGTAATAACCGAACTCATAGGTGGTTCTGCCGCCGTAGACCCTGCCCCGATCGGTTTTGAGATCGTAATACATCAGCTCGCCGACCATGTCGGTGCTGCCCTGAATGAAAGCGGGCCGGTGAAGCGGCGTCCCGTCCCCGGTGGCGGACGTGTCAGGCAGGGGGAGCGCCGTGATCATCTCCTTTTCATTGTCGAAGATGATGATCCCGGCCCGGACCTCCAGATCCTGCATTTTGATCCAGGCGGGTTCCTCGGGCGAGCCGGTAAAGGTGGTCACCGTGCCATCGCTCTCCAGAGTGTTCCAGCCGGTCACCAGACTGTCCTGGATCGAGCTCTGCCCTTCTCCGGCGGGGAGGATCGTGTCACCGATCGCAATCGCGAGGGTATCCTGGCGGGCCGGAGGGGGCGGCTCCTGCAGGGAGGCGTACACCCCTGCCTCCGCCCGTAAGGCAGGCTGAAAGAGTGCCAGGAGGGTCAGGGCCAGAGCCGACACCACCACCGGTCGGCCCTGCCGAAGCGACGGCCGCCCGGCGATGGCGTTCGTCACCCTGTTGTGGTCAGTTCCGGCCATAGCGCGAGAGCGCCCGCGCCGGCAGCGCCGGCCCGGGGTCCCAGAGTAGCAGTGATGACAGGGACCACCCGGGCGTTCCCCGACATCGCGTGATTCCCGACCGTTCTCCTGATCACATCGAACAGCGGCGGACCGGCCTGGGCGATGCCGCCTCCGACGAGGATGCAGTCGGGATCGAGGACGTTGATAAGGGAAATGAAGGCGATCCCGAGCCACCGCCCCATCTCGGCGAGGACAGCCCGGGCGACCGGATCACCATCGGCCGCGGCCTGCCCGATAGCTTCCACCGTGATCTCTTCGGGATCGAGCTGCGCGAGGGGGCCGGTGCGGTCGATTTTCTGGAGGAGTTCCCTGGCGCGCCTGATGAGGGCGGGAGCGCCCACAAACTGCTCCAGGCAGCCGTGGTTCCCGCAGGGACAGTCAGGACCGTCGGGAGCGACCACCATATGGCCGATCTCACCGGCGAAGCCTTCGGCGCCGTCATAAAGCCGACCATCGATGACCAGGGCGCCTCCGACACCGGTCCCGAGAGTGATCATGATGAAGTTCCTGAAGTCCCCGCCGGCGCCGAACTTCAATTCACCCATCGCGGCGGCGTTCACATCATTGGCCAGATAGACCGGCAGGGGGGTCATATGCACCAGGCGGTCACGGAGAGGAAAGTCATCCCAGCCCCGGAAATTCGGGGATTTGTGGATTCTGCCGGTTGACCGTTCGATGCTGCCGGGACTGCCGACACCAACCCCGACCGCCTGCAGACCGCGCTCATCGGCCAGGGCCTCGAGCCGATCGATCTCGGCCTGGATATGCTCCAGCAGGTACTCCGAACCGGCCATCCTGTCGATGGTAACCCGGTTGAAGCCATTGATGCTCCCATCTCTGCTCACGAGTCCGCTCTTGATAGCGGATCCGCCCAGGTCGATACCTATGGCCCGGATGAGATCATCGCTGTTCATCGGGTTCCGTTCCCTTCCTGCTCATGATCCGGTCTCGGAGGTGTCCCGTGCCCCCCGAGGCGTCGGAGATCCGTTCCCGCAGACGATCGAGATCATCAGCCCGGACCGCAATACCGATCGTGGCAGAAGTGCCTTCCACCGACTGTTCATGATACGATACCTCGAACGATGACAACACCCGGTGGATATCCCCCACTCTATCCACCGG
>JALGWK010000062.1 GCA_025774205.1 bacterium | reverse complement strand
GAAGTGTCCGGAGCGGTGGACATCGGCGCAGATAACCATGCCGGCGCCGGCCTGTCGGGCCATCCGGGCGTGGCGGTCGTTCAGGTCGAGTCGTTGCGGGTGGGCATTGATCTCCAGTGCAGTTCCGGTGCGGGCGGCGGTCTCGATCACCTTATCCACATCCAGGTCGTAGGCGTCCCGCTCTCCCAGCATCCGTCCCGTCAGGTGCCCGATCACGCCGACGTACGGGTTCTCCATGGCGTTACAGATCCTCTTCGTCTGTTCCTTACCGGTCATCTGGAACCGGGAGTGGATCGAGGCGATGACGATGTCGAGTTCGGCCAGCAGTTCATCAGGATAATCGAGGGTGCCGTCCTTCAGGATATCCACCTCGGTACCGGTCAGAACCCGGATATCCTCGTAGCGGTCGTCAGCCTCCCGGACCCGTTCGATCTGACGTTCCATCCGGTCGAGATCGAGTCCGTTGGCGATGGTAAGACTCCGCGAGTGGTCGGTGACGGCGATATAGGAGAATCCCCGGGAACGGGCGGCCTCGACAAGTTGGTCCAGGGTGAGGTGGCCGTCACTCGCGTCGGTGTGGGTATGGATCTCACCCCTGATATCCCCCGGTTCGATCAGAACCGGCAGCGCGCCCTTGAGGGCGGCCTCGATCTCACCGGTATCCTCCCGCAGTTCCGGCGGGATCCAGGGCAGACCGAGGGCCTCGAAGCACGTCTCCTCCGTGACGGCGCCGAGCCGCCGGCCGGCCTCCCGGTCATCCTCCCGCTCCTCCGGTGTCAGACCGCTCACGTCGAATATGCCGTACTCGTTGATCTTTATGCCCTTCCTGACCGCCATCTCCCGCAGCCTGATATTGTGCGCTCTGCTGCCGGTGAAGTGCATCAGGGCTGCCCCGAAGACCTCCGGCGGCACCACCCTGAGGTCTACCTGCAGGTCCTCCCGCGTACGGATACTCGATTTCGTGGATCCGTGGGCCAGCACCTCACCGACCATCTGATGTGAAATGAACGCCTGCATAACCGGTTCAGGTCTCCGGGAAGCGGCGACAATGTCGGCGTCCCCCACCGTCTCCTTCATGCGCCGAAGACTGCCGGCGATACTGATCTGTTCGACTTCCTCGAGTTCCCGCAGCGATGCGAGCATGATCCCGGCCACGGGCAGGGCTCTACCCAGAGTCCAGGTGCCTGCGTTGCGGAGCACGAACTCGATGCCCTTCAGGATGTTCTGCTGGCTTTTCTCCCCGAACCCGGGCAGAGCCGCCACCGCCCCCCCGCTGCACGCGGCGGCCAGTTCCTCGAGACTCTCGAGACCAAGTTCATGATGCAGTTTCAGGGCCTTCTTCGGGCCGAGGCCCGGGATACGCGTCATCTCGACGAGCACGGAAGGTACGCTCTCACGCAGTTCGAGCAGTTCGGTGATGGTCCCGGTCTCGAGGTACTCTCCGATAGTCGCGGCTATATCCTTTCCGATTCCGGGGATGTCGAGCAGGGTTCCCGCTTCAGCGTGGCGGGCCAGGTCCTCTTCGAACGACTCGAGCGTCTGCGCTACCCGCTGGTAGGCGCGTATCTTGAAGGGGTTGGCTTCCTGTAATTCGAGCAGCAGGGCGATTTCGGAAAACAGGGCGGCCAGTTGGACGTTAACAGACATATGGTTAATATAGCTGTGACAGAAACCATGCGCAGATTCCTTTACCGCATATCACTGCTGCTCACGTCGGCGCTCCTCTTCCCTGCGGCGGCTGAGGGAGCGATCGACAGGGAGGCACCCCGTCAGGATGCCTGGAGGGTGTCCTATGTCCTCCGGCCGGTGCTGGATGAAGGGGTATTGGAGGTCACGGCCGTCCTCATGGGTGACGTTGAAGGTGGTGTGGTCTGGCGGCACGCGGACTTCAGCAGCCGGCGAGCGAGCCAGTCACGTCCCGAAGCGGTCGATGGTTTCGGCCAGTCCCTCCGCGTCGCGACCCATCCCCGGGGCTGGACGATCACCGGCGGCACGGGAGGCGTGATGAGGCTCTCCTACCAGGTCATCGCTCCCGGTCCCGAACCGGTCGGCGCTGATGGGGTGGGGATCTCGAGCGAATCGCTCTATGCGCTCGGCTATGAACTCTTCCTCTACCCCGATCCGACGCTGACCGGCGCCGCTGGGGGAGTCGAAGGAGAGGCCGGCTCCACACCTGTCATCCAGGTCGACGTCATCTTCGACATCCCGATCTCCTGGAGGATCATCGTCCCCTGGGAGGGGTACGGCCGCAGTTACAACCCCGGCGATCAAAATGGTTTGTGGAACGCGGTCGTTGCGGCAGGTGATTTCCGGCGGATGACCGTTCAGGCCGCGGGCATCGATGTCATCGTCGGCATCCAGGGGCGGCGACCGACCCTGGATTCCTCGATCGCCGAGATCGTGAGACGGATCCTCCTGTTCGGTCAGCAGACCTTCGAGGTAGCGACAGGTTCACGAATAACGATTGTCCTGCCGCGGATCGTGTCGGGGGGTAAAGAGGTGATCAGGCTCGGAAGTTCGGTCGCCTTCGGATGGGATTCGACGGTCAATTTTCCGACCGATCCGGAGGCTATCCATAACCTGGCGAGGGAACTCCTGCTGCTCTGGCAGGGAACACCCTCGTTCGCGCCCGACTGGTATACTGAAGGGGCAACCGATTACCTGGCCTGGCTGATGCTGCTGAGAGAGAACCTGATCCGGCGTCAGACATTCCGACAGCAGCTTCTCCTCACCGAGCAGCGGTTCCTGGCGCATCCGAAGAGCTGGGCGTGGTCCTTCGCCCAGGAGGAAGCACGGTACGCGGCGCGGCAGCTGATCAGGAGTCCTGCCGGTGCTGCGAGCGATACCCTGGCGGATTATCCGGAGAGCACTGCCGATCCCGCGAGTCTGGCCCGGAGCAAGGGGACTCTCGTGGCCCTCGTACTCGATGCCCTCATCGCATATGAGACCGGCGGACAGAATCGGATCACCGATGTGATGGGACTTTACTACCGGTGGAAAGTCTCTTCGGGAGCGGCGAACGTCGATCGCGAGTCCGACCTGATGGCGGTCTGCGCCGCTATCACCGGGAGCACGTTTCTCGATGAGTTCTTCTCAGGCCTGGTCTATTCCACCAACCGGCCGGGAACAGCCGACGCGCTCAATGATATCCTGGGCTGGGAGGGCGGTAGTTAGAACCCGGTCGATACTCAATCCGGCCAGCCCGGTACTCACTCCGGATAGACAGTCTTTCCCCCTACGATGGTCCGCGCTACTTCGGTCTCGAGCCATTCCCCCGGTTCCAGTTCGAAGAGATCACGGGTGAAGACCGTGATGTCGGCCAGGTACCCCTCCACCAGCATCCCCTTGCGATCATCCATCCCTTCGGCGGCGGCGCTGCTGAGAGTATAAGCCGTGATCGCCTCCTCCAGGGTGATCCGCTCATCGGGAAACCATCCCCCCTCGGGTCCGCCATCGGTGAATTCACGCGTCACCGCCGCGTAGATCCCCAGTCGGGGATCGAGCGGTTCAACCGCCCAGTCGGTGCCGAAAGCCACCGCGATATCACCATGAAGAAAGCTCCCGACCCGGTAACTGAGCGCGCAACGCTCCCGGCCGATACGTTTCTCCGCCCAGCGCATGTCATCGATGGCGTGGCTCGGCTGGATCGAAGCGATGATCCCGAGGGAGCGAAACCGTTCCATATCCTCCTCCCGGACGACCTGGGCATGTTCGATGCGATGGCGTCTCGGGGTCTGTCGATCGGTGTTCACCTCGAGGGCCCTCGCGAACGCGTCGAGGGCCACCGAGTTGGCCCGGTCTCCGATGGCATGGCAGGCAACATCGAAGCCGAGGGCATCGGCCTCGATGATCATCCGGTGCAGTTCCTCCTCGTCATTCATGGCGAGACCGGTCGTGGTCGGATCATCGGAATACGGCTCATAGAACCAGGCACTGCCGGAACCCATGGCTCCGTCGATGAAGATCTTCATGGTTCCCCGACGGAGCCAGTCATCGCCGGCTGGACCATGGAGCCCTTCCGAGGCCAGATCGTTCCTGTAAGAGATCGGGTACCAGGCGTTCACCCGGAGGGTGAGCGCTCCTTCACGGTAGAGATCCTCATAAACTTCGAAGATGCGGGGATCGGCATTGTCCTGGATGCTGGTCAATCCAAGCTCCGCGGCATGCTGGAGACCCGCCTCGAGTCCCCTCCGGATCCTGGCCGGGTCAGGGGTGGGGATCGCCGCGTAGACCAGGTCCTGGGCTGTATCGACAAGGATTCCCGTCGCTCTGCCGGTAGCCGGATCACGACCGATCTCACCGCCCTCGGGATCGGGGGTCTCGTCGTCGATACCGGCGAGTTCCAGCGCAAGGGTGTTAGCCAGACCGATGTGGCCGTCGAGCCGGTTGACGAACAGGGGGTTGGCAGGGGTGACCGGATCGACGAGCCACCGGTCGGGATGCTCCCGGCTCGGCCACGATTCGTGATCCCAGTTACCGTGCAGGATCCAGGTGCCCTCCGGCAGATTATCGGCGAAGGCACCGATCCGGTCCCGAAACTCGGTCTCGTCACGAGCATCCCTGAGCTGGACACTCGACAATCCCTCGCCGCTGTCGAAGAAATGTACATGAGCGTCATTGAATCCGGGGACGGCCAGCATGCCGGGCAGCCGGAGCACTTCGGTCCCTTCGTCGATCAGGCCGGCGATCTCGGATTCCAAGCCGGCCGCGATGATGACGCCATCTTTCACGGCCAGGGCCTCGACCCACGGTTTCTCCGCGCTGGCGGTGAAAACTCTTCCCGGGATCAGGACGAGATCAGCATTCGTCGAACCGCCGCACCCGGCGGCCTGGATCATGGTCATGAGAAAGAATCCTGCAAGGGATAAACGAGACATGCGGCGTTCCCGTCCTTTCATGGTGCGGGGACCAACGCTATACTGGCACGAAAGGGGTCATTCCGACAACTGCGTCCCCCCGAAAGGAGTCAGGAATGAGGACCGGGGCTTCGACGACAGTGGTCAGCTGTGATCTCCGCGGGAGGTCTTCCGCCATCCTGCTCCTCGTGCTCCCCCTGACCGTCACCCTGATGCTGCTCATACTCATGCCTTCCGGGGCGGAAGCCCAGTATCGAGGCGGGCGCAGACCGCCCGAGAAAGCGCTCAAGCGTACCGGCCTCCTCTTCGTCGAAGCAGGATTCTTCCAGACGACTCCCAGCCGGGATTTCTCCAGGGTGTCCGGCGGTGCCGCGTCGGATGGCACCGGCTGGAGGTTCAATATCGGTACCTGGTTCGGGAACCGTTTCACGGGAGAGCTGGAATGGGGGATCTTCGACAATGACCGGTATATCCTCAGTGATCCGTGGAACCTCCAGACCTGGCCCAACATCACCGGCATGGGCTTCCGCAACACCTACCTGCTGCCGATAATCCGGTTCAACATGCTGCCCGACCGGCGGCTGATCCCCTTCATCCTGGGCGGCATGGGGAAAATACGATCGGAATTCATGGTCCGTTTCACCCAGGGCGGCCGGGCGCACAAAGAAGTCATGAGTCAGAAATCGACCATCTTCTCGTTCGGGGTGGGTGTGAATCTGGTGGTCGCGGACCATGCCACAGTTGTTGCTGAATGGCGCTCCTACGACTGGTTCAACGACGCGCTGTTACCCGGTATTAAGTACTGGGCCGTCTCGCGGCTCGGAATCGGGTTCAGCTGGCATTTCTGAACCCATGAATCCTCTACTGGTGATCTGATCATGTTCGTCGACACTGCCACCATCGAGGTCTCGGCCGGTGCGGGAGGCAGCGGGTGCGCTTCCTTCCGCCGTGAACGCGGAGTACCGAGGGGGGGGCCTGATGGCGGCGACGGCGGGAGGGGAGGTGATGTTGTCGCGCAGGTCGATTCCCACCTGCGTACCCTCCTCGATTTCAGGCGACACCCGCATCTGAAAGCAGGCCGGGGACGACACGGCGAGGGATCGAACCGGACCGGCGCGGCCGGCAAGAATGTCATTGTCAGAGTGCCTCCGGGAACGGTGATCCTCGACTCCGCCAGTGAGGTGGTGATAGCCGATCTGACCGAACCTGACGACAGGATTGTCGTCGCGCGTGGTGGTCGCGGCGGGCGTGGCAACGCCCGATTCGTGTCGAGCGTCAACCAGGCCCCACGTCAGTGGGAGGCCGGTGAGGCCGGCGAGAGGCGCTCACTCACCCTCCAGTTGAAACTGATCGCCGACGTGGGGTTGGTCGGGCACCCGAACGCGGGGAAGAGCACCCTGCTCAGCAGGATCTCGGCGGCCCGTCCGAAGATCGCCGACTACCCCTTCACCACCCTGGAACCGAACCTGGGCCTCGTCCGGATCGGTGAATGGGGGAGCTGCGTCGTGGCGGACATTCCCGGCCTGATCGAAGGGGCCAGCGAGGGGAAGGGGCTGGGGATGGAGTTCCTGAGGCATATCGAGCGCACCAGCGTGCTCCTCTTCCTGGTTGATCTGCTCGAAGACGATCCCCTGGCCGACCTGGCCACGTTGAAGGGGGAGCTGGCGGCATACTCTCCCGATCTTCCGGAACGTTCCGCGACCCTGCTGCTGACGAAACTCGACACGATCCCGCCCGATGAACGCGCGCTTCACCTCGAACTGCGCGGCCTGCCGGCCGGCGCCCTCCCCGAAGAGGCCGACGACGGCATCCTTCCCGAGGTCGAGGGGATGCGGTGTCTGGCGATTTCGAGTCACAGCGGCGAGGGTCTCGAACAGGTAGCGACTATCCTGGGAGAAATGCTCAAAGAGGTCGATCCGACCTGACGATTACACTTCGCCCCCCTGTCCAGCCACGGGAGGCGACCATGACCGACCAGCCCGTCACTCTGCCCTGTACCAGTCACGAAGCCATCGCGCTCAGTGGTGCCGGAATGTACTCGGTGCCGAAGCTCCTCCTCATCGGTACAAAATATGTCAGCCTCAGGGAATTCCTCCACCAGGTGGAACGGGGGGAGATCGATCTGAAAGGGTCGGGGATAGGCGGGGAGACCATGAAGAAGATCCGTGCCGCCGCCTGTTTCGATATGGATCAGCACCTGGAACAGATGGACGCCCTGGGGATCGTTCCCCTGGTCTTCGGGGAGGAGACCTATCCCGGGTCACTGATGAACGGGGTTCATGATCCGCCGCTGGTGCTCTATGTCCGGGGCGATCGAACCGCTCTGACGGACCAGGCCGTGGCGGTCGTGGGTACCCGGACTCCGTCCGGGAATGGCCGACAGCTGGCCCGACGTCTGGGTGAGGATCTGGCGCGGTTCCCCTTTACGGTCGTCTCCGGACTCGCGACCGGGATCGATGCCATCGCCCACGAGGCCTGCCTGAGAGCGGAGGGACGGACAGTGGCCGTTCTTGCCCACGGGCTCCATACGGTCCAACCCGCCGCTCATCGGAAGCTGGCGGAACGGATCATTGATTCGGGAGGTGCGCTGGTGAGCGAATATCCGCCGGGTATACCCGCGCGTCGGGACACCTTCGTGCCGCGCAACCGGATCATCGCGGCCCTCGCCATGGCGACGGTCGTTGTGGAGGGGGGCGTCATGAGCGGAGCCCGCCATACGGCCGACTTCGCCCTCGAATACGAACGCCTCATCCTGGCGGTACCGGGGAGTCCGGTGGAACCGATGGCGGCTCTTCCCAATCGTCTGATACAGGAGAAAAGGGCCGAACTGTGCCGGGGTCTCGAGGATGTGCTGGCCAGCCTGCCCTGGTATTCGGTCGATGGTCTGCGGGAGGCTCTCGAAGCGAGAGCCGGGATCATCACGAAAAAGGCCGAACAGGCCCTGGAGGCACTCGGCCCCGATGCGCGTTGTATCATGGAAGAGGTCGGAACTGACCCGCTCCACGCGGACGATCTCAGTCGCCGTACCGGTCTGGAGATCCCCCGGGTTCTCTCCCTGCTGCTGCAGATGGAGATCGAGGGGCTGGTGGAACAGCTCCCCGGGATGCGCTATGTCGCCAACTATCAGCCGTGATCAGGAGTTGCCGGCCGTGATCAGGGATCGATGTCAGGTGGTGCCAATACCGTCCAGTCCCAGCCGAGCAGTCCGCGGGCATTCATCGCCTTGATGCGCACGACCGTAAAGATCGGAGCGTCCTCCAGTCTC
>JALGWK010000361.1 GCA_025774205.1 bacterium | reverse complement strand
CACATCATTCTCACTCATGGCCGGGAAGAGAGGCAGGGTGAGGATCGATTCGTACGCCTCCTCGGCCACCGGGCATTGGCCGGGGGCCGTGCCGAGACGTTCCCGGTAGTACGGATGGAGGTGGACCGGAATGTAATGCACATTCACGCCGATCCCTTCAGCCCGCAGCGCCCGGAATACTTCCGCCCGGTCAGCCGTCAGCCGCTCGGGATCGAGCCGGATGACATAGAGGTGCCAGGCGTGTTCGACATCGGCCGAGACCGCCAGCGGTGAGAGACACTCCATCTCCCTGAAGGCTTCAGTGTAGGTATCGGCGATCCTGCGCCGGTGTTCGAGCCATTCGGGCAGCCGGGAGAGCTGATTGAGTGCCAGGGCACACTGGAAGTCTGTAAGCCGGTAATTCCAGCCCAGATCGTCGATGTCGTAGAGCCAGGTCGCCTCGCTCCCGCGTTTCTGGAATCCGGACGAGATGTGGTGGTTCCGGAAGCGGCGCATCACGTCGGCCATCTTCCCGTCATCGGTGGTGATCATCCCCCCCTCGCCGCTGGTGATATGCTTTACCGGATGGAGACTGAAGGTGGTCAGGTCGCCGACGGCGCCGATCGTCCTGTTCCGGTAGCGGGCGCCGAGGGCGTGGGAGGCGTCATCGATGAGCGCCAGACCGTGTTCTCCGCACAGTCGGGAGAGCCGATCGTAATCGCAGGGATGCCCGGTGTAATCGACGCTGATAACTGCCTTCGTGCGATCCGATATCAGCCCTGCGACCGAGTCGGGATCGATCAGGAGGGAATCGGGATCGACGTCGGCGAAGACCGGAACAGCGCCCTCGAAGAGGACGCAGTTAGCCGTGGCGCAGAAGGTCAGGGGGGGAACGATGATCTCGTCTCCCACTCCTGCTCCGAGAGCGTGCACCGCAGCGTGGAGGGCGGCCGTACCGCTGTTCACCGCCACGGCATGTTCGGCTCCGGAGAGGGCGGCGAAGGATTGCTCGAAATCGTCGACCCGGGGGCCGGTGGTTAGCCAGTCGGAGCGGAGAGCCTCCACCACCGCGTCGATATCCTCTTCCCCGATCCACTGCCTGCCATAGGGGAGCAGATCCGATCGGACCGGCGTGCCGCCGTCAATCGCCAGCTGTTCCGCCATCGATCATCTCCCGCAGCTCGTCCTCGGACAGGGTCATTTCGTTCCGGTCGCTCGAATAGACGAATCCGTCGGGTAGGGGTTCAGCCTGGCTGTAATCGCTGCTCCCCCACCAGGGATGCGTGGGCAGGATCACGTACCGGTCCTCGAGCATGACGGCCTGCCGCGATTCATCGGCAGAGACGAGGCATTCATGGACCTTCTCGCCCGGACGGATCCCGATGATCTCATGGGTACACTCCGGCGCCATCACCCGGGCGAGACTCATGATATCGACGCTGGGCAGTTTCGGTACAAAGACCTCACCTCCCTGCATCATCTCCAGACAGGAGATGACAAAGCGGACTCCCTGTTCCAGGGTGATCCAGAAACGGGTCATGCGCTCGTCGGTGATCGTGAGAGTGCCCGAACGGCGTTGGTCCCTGAAGAGGGGGACCACACTGCCGCGGCTTCCGACCACGTTTCCGTACCGGACCGCGCTGAATCGGATGTCCCGTCCACCCCGGTAGGCGTTGGCCTGCACGAACAGTTTTTCGGCCACCAGCTTGGTCGCGCCGTAGAGATTCACCGGGGCGGTGGCTTTGTCGGTACTGAGTGCCAGCGTCCGGCTGACTCCCAGGTCGATCGCGGCATCGATGACGTTCCGAGAGCCGTTGATATTGGTGGCAATCGCCTCGATCGGGTTGTATTCGCAGGCGGGTACCTGCTTCAGCGCCGCGGCATGAACCACGATGTCGACATCCATGAAGGCCCGGCGCAGGCGATCGACATCCCTGACATCGCCGATGAAGTACCGCAGGTTGTCCTGGTCGAAACCTCCGGTGCGCATCTCATGCTGTTTCAGCTCATCACGGCTGAGGATCGTGAGTTTCCTCGGGTTGTACTCACCGAGGAGGATCTCGGCGAATTTCCTGCCGAAGGAACCGGTACCACCAGTCACCAGGATACTGCTGTCACTCCAGTTCATCTCTCCAACCTTGATCTCGGGTCAACCGTTCCTCCCTCTCAAAGTACTCCATATACAGACCGGTTATCTACTCTCATGCATGCCGCGGGCTTCAGGATGCGGATCAGGAACATCTTGACACCATTTCAACCCGACCAATAGTTTGTTGCTTCTGGTCGGCGCACCGATAGGGTGCGCCTTACTCATTTAAGGGACCCGTTCACGCACATGACCCTCGACTTCGAACAGCCGATCATCGAGCTGGAGCGCCGGATCGCCGACATGCGGTCT
>JALGWK010000061.1 GCA_025774205.1 bacterium | reverse complement strand
TCCAGGCCGATCATGTCGATCAGCGCCAGGGGACCCATTGGCAGCCCGGCTCCGAGTTTCATGGCCTCATCGATCGATTCGGCCGGGGCTATCCCGTCTGCGTAGACGGCGGCGGCCTCATTCAGCAGGCCCGACAGGACCCGACTCACGATCCCTGCCGGCGCTTCCTTCTCGGTCGCGATCGGCACCTTGCCGAGGGCCTTCGCGAACTGCATCGTCCGCTCGATCGTCTCGTCAGAAGTGCCCTCTCCCCTGATGATCTCGACCAGTTTCATGATCACGGCCGGGTTGAAGAAGTGCATGCCGGTGACCCGGTCGGGCCGCGAGGTGGCGGAGGCGATCTCACTGACAGAGAGGGCGGTCGTGTTCGTCGCGAAGATGGCCTCCGGCGGCGCGATGGCGTCGAGCGCGCCGAAGAGTTCCTGTTTGGCCTCCATATTCTCCGAGATGGCTTCGATGACGATATCGGCATCCTCAGCCAGACCGAGATCGGTCGACCAGGTGATCAGGGAGAGAACCGAGTCCATATCCTCCTGCGAGATCTTCCCTTTCTCAACCCGTTTTGCGAGACCTGCCTCGACCCTGGCGGCGGCCTGTTCAACCAGGTCGTCGGGTAGCCGTTCTGCGCGCACAGCTGTCCGACTCCGGCTCCCATGATCCCGGCGCCTACGACCAGCGGTTTCCTGATTTCCATGGTCTCTCTTCCCCTCTATTCGATTCTAGCCGAGTCGTTCGACGATGATGGCCACGCCCTGGCCGCCTCCGATGCAGAGGCTCACAAGACCGAGACGCTCTTCCCGGTGTTTTAAGGCATACAGCAGGGTGGTCAGAATCTTCACGCCGGTGGCACCAACCGGATGACCGAGGGCTATCGCCCCGCCGTGGACGTTCACCTTCGAGCGATCCCACTTCAGCTCCCGCTCAACGGCCAGGATCTGGGCCGCGAAGGCTTCATTGAGTTCGATGAGATCGATATCATTCAGGGCCAGGTCGGCCTTCACCAGCGCCTTGTTGATCGCCGGAACCGGCCCGATGCCCATGACCGCGGGATCGACTCCGGCCGAAGCGTAGGAGATGATCCTCGCCATCGGGGTGACACCGAGTTCGTCCGCTTTCTCCTCACTCATGACTACCACCGCGGAGGAGGCGTCACAGAGGGCGCAGGCGTTGCCGGCTGTCACCGTACCATCCTTCTTGAAGACGGTCGGGAGCTTCCCCAGTTTCTCTGCCGTCACACCTGCCCGCGGGTTCTCCTCGGTGTCGAAGACCGTCGTCGCACCCTTTTTGGCGGGTATATCGACCGGCATGATCTCCTCGGTGAAGTAGCCATTCTCACTGGCCTTGACCGCCTTCGCCTGGCTGTCGGCGGCATATCCGTCCTGTTCCTCGCGGCTGATCCCGTATTGATCCACCAGGGTCTCGGCAGTCATCCCCATCAGGTGCCCGGCCAGTGGACATTGGAAACCGTCGAGATGCATGACATCGGCGAGTTTCGCGTCGCCCATCCGGTTACCCCAGCGCGCGCCTTCAGCGATATAGGGAACCTGCGAGGTGTTCTCCGCCCCTCCGGCCACCACCACCCAGGCGTCGCCCGCCTTGATGATCTGGGCCGCCAGCGTGACGCCGCGAAGCGATGATCCGCAGCGCTTGTTTATCGTGAAGGCCGGAACTTCATGCGGCAGCCCGCTCTTCACCGAGGCCAGACGGCCGATATTGGGGCCGACGCCGGTCTGCCAGCCGGTTCCGAAAACCACTTCATCCACCTGGGAAGGTTCGATGCCGCTTCGTCGGACCGCCTCACCGATCGCGAGCGCACCGAGTTCGACTGCGGATACCTTTTTAAAGGCCCCGCCGAAACTCCCACCTGCAGTTCTGACGGCACCGGCAATGACGATGTTACTCATGAAGGTCCTCCCGGGATATCTCAGAGATGGGGCTGCCTGCCCCCGGATGCGTGTTCATTAGTATATAACAGGAACCGTGGCGGAATTAAACCCGTTGATCCTCCGGCTCGTGCCGGTATTGGACGCCAGACCGTCGGTCGCGAACCAGGCAGACCGTGGCGACGATCACCAGTACCACTGCCCACCCGGCCAGCAGGTTTTGCGCGAGCATGAGGGTCACGACCACTCCGGCCATGATCACGACACCGGCGATGAGCCAGGGGAGCAGGGTCGATCGACGGATGGTCGCGAGCAGTTCCCTCCCCGTCTCCATGATCACCCGCCGGTAGATGATGATGATGACCAGCGCCAGGGCCGGCATGAGGTAATCAAAGACCCCTTTCCAGGGAATATTGCCGATGGCATGGGCCACGATGACCGGGACCAGGGACCTGGTCCGGTAGAAGATGTAACCGCCGACGATCGAACCGAAGACGATGCTGAAGAGCATCCCGAGGGAGAGCAGTTCCAGCTTGTAGTACTGGGTGTGTCCGAACGCGAAGACGACCGCGGTTATCAGGATAGCGGTCCCGGGTCCGAGATCCTCGGTGAGCCTGGTCTGGAAGTATCCCCGCGTGAATAGTTCCTCCACTACCGGCACCAGCCCGAAACTGGAGACGAACATGAATACCCAGAATCCGAAGTTCCAGTTGTAACTGAAGATCGTCCAGTGATCGGCACCCTCGCCGAGGGAGACATGGTTCTGGGCCAGCATGAGCAGCGCCGGCAGCAGGCCGATGACGGCGAAGAGGATTATCCCGGTCCCGACCTGTCGCGACGCCGGAGTTCCAGCCAGGGTAACCCCGTACCGGGCCAGACGACGGCGGCGATGCCACCAGCCCACCGCGAAGGCGAGCCCGAACATGATCCCGTAGCGGAGGATGAGTTCGAGGGCGGTGATCCCCGCCATGCCGAGAAAATCAGGGGATCCCCCCTCAGGGAGTTCCGAGATGAGTGCTTTCGAGGAAGCGAGACCGGTCACCCGGGCCGCAAGGATGGAGAGGACCCGTCCCCCCAGGAAGACTGCGAACACTTCGCACAGCGCCGTGACGCGCGGCCACCAGGCGGGAAGCTTCTCAGATTCTGTCACCCGTACGCTCTCTTATTTCAGGATCATCAGCCTCCGGGAACGTACTTCATTGCCTGCTTCGAGTCGATAGATATAGATCCCTGACGGCAGGCCGGCGGAGCTCAGGCTCACGTAGTTGGAGCCCGGTGGCTGGATCCCATCCACCAGGATCTTCACCCTCTGCCCCCGGGTGTTGTAAAGGTAGAGGTGGACGTATTCGGACTGGACGAGATCGTAGGTGATGATCGTTCGGCCGTTGAACGGATTGGGATAGTTCTGACGCAGGGCGACCTGCTCGGCCGGTTCCGGTAGTGGCTCGGAGGACTCCACCAGGGGCCGTTCCCATACCCCGAGACCGTGCGTGACAGCCCTGATGGTCTGACTCACGTAAGAGATGCTCAGGTCCATGATCAGCGCCCCGGTCGGCATCCCTTCGGTGAAGGGATGCCAGTTCGCACCGTCATCGGGCGAGAACCAGACTCCCAGGTCGTTCCCGAAGTAGAGGTGATCCTGGTTCCGGATGTCGAAAACGAATGCTGAACTGGGAACGTCGGGCAGGCCGGTGCCGATATCTTCCCAGCTCGCTCCCCCGTCCCCGGTACGGAAAAGATGCGGGGTCCCGAAGCCCGATAATACGACGTAGGCCAGGTCAGGGCCCCCGCGACCGGCCTCGATGTCGACCGGGTACCGGTCAGGCAGGTTACCCGTTATGTTCTCCCAGGTCCGGCCGCCATCATCGGTGCGATGGATGCCCGCGCGGTGAGCAGCCGGAGCGGTTCCGGCCCAGACCACATCGGCGTCACCGCTATAGATCGAGAGCGAAAGGACCGGATTCCCGTCGAGTTCATCCGCCCACCCGCGACCGACCCACGACTGTCCCTGATTGTCGCTGCGCCAGACATTGACGCGACCGGCGTAGAGGATCGACCGGTTGCTGGGGGCTATCTGGAAGGGAGCGACGAAGACAACATCCCCCGCTCCGATCATGTCACCATTGATCAGGGGCCAGTTATCATAACCGCGATTGGATGATCTGTAGATCCGTCCGTACTGGGTGGAGGCGAGCAGGACGTCGGGATTTTCCGGAAAGAGTCCGGTATAGCCTCCGTCACCGCCCAGGGTTCGCTGCCAGGCGTCATCGCCGAGGTAGACCACGGTGGAGTTGTCCTGGAGACCACCGACCGCAAAATCCTCCTCGATCTGTGATGACGAGAAGCCTTTGTAGAACTGGGTGGTCTGGTAGCTCCCGTTCCGGGCGTTGAAGGTCCGACCGAAATCGGTGCTCCGGTAGACACCGCCATCGGTCCCCATGATGATGGTGTTGGGTTGTGTCGGATGACGGGCGAAGCAGTGATTATCTGCGTGGACGTAGTTACTGTCACCCTCAGGGCCTCCGACCGGTGAGACGCCGTAATACCAGTCGGAATGCGACTCCCGCGAGAAGGTCCGGCCGCCATCGGTGGAGAGGTAGGAGTAGACTCCCGAGACGAACACACTGCTGGAGTCCTGGGGATGGACACAGACGTAATGAGAGAACCAGCCCTGATAGCGGGCGATCATGTTGTAGTCGGGAAAGCCGGCGGTGAGTTCCTCCCAGGTGTCGCCTGAATCGATACTCCGGTAGAGTCCAACCCCAACCGGATCTTCATCGCTCAGGGCATTGGCCACATCGGCATAGATGACGTTCGGGGCGGCCTGATAGATGTCGAGCAGCGTTTTTCCGGTCCAGTTGCCAGGCAGGACACTGCCCAGTTCGGTCCAGGTGTCGCCGCCATCCATCGACCGGTAGATACCTGCGTCAGCCGGGATACCCAGGTTGCCGCAGGAGGCAAAGAGGGTATCACTGTCGATGTGATTGATAGCGATATCCACGACCATGTCGACGTCGAGGACCAGATCCCAGGTATCACCGCCGTCGGAAGTCCGGTAGAGCCCTTCACTTGTTCCGGCATAGACCCGATCAGGATCGTTCGGATCGATATCGAGGGCCAGAACACCCCGCCGCTGATCATACGACCAGTCGAGGGACTTCTCCCAGGTCAGACCTCCGTCCGAGGTGCGGAGGATCCCTATCCCGTAACTGCCGCGGGTGGTGCGGATATAGAGGCCCCCGATGGAGGACTCCTTGCCGTACACCTCCCCGGTACCGATGTAGACGCGGGCGGTATCAGCTGGATCGATCGCGATCGCATTGACTCCGAGCACGGGGAAGCCGGTGTCGATATAGTGCCACCCCAGTGCCCCGTAACCGCTGTTGTCGGTGCGCCACAGCCCGCCGCTCGCAGAACCGGCGAACATTATCCGTGGATCGAGCGGATTGATGGCGATGGCATTCGTTCGCCCACCGACATTCTTCGGGCCGATCTGACGCCACGGGTCGGGCTCGATATACCCGCCCTGGACGGGCCGACCGAGACGGACCTGGCTGATCTGCTGTTCGACCTCATCAAAAGCTGCCTGGTACTTCGCCGGCGGTATCTCTGCTTCCGGATAGGCACGCTGCCCATGCAGGAAATGCATGGCTGCCATGGCGTCGCTCAGGGGAGCGATGCTCTCCGGAGTGACGCGTCCTTTACGGGGAACCGGCAGAAGTGCCGCCACGGTTACCAGTGTGATGGATATGACCAGGGGATAGATCGGATACAGACGGTCACGCCTGACTGTTTGTCCGCGTTCCTTCATCGTATCTGCCTCTGCCGGAGGAGTGGAATGGTCTCCCTATGCAGAGAAAGACGCAGAGTGACTACCGATTGTTGCCTGGTGGGATGAAAATCCGATATTTTTCCACGGTCTCACCATCCCGCAGCTCGTTGAAGAGGTTCGGCATCGCCATCATCGTCTCCACCTCTTCTATCGTCCGGGGCGTTCCGACGCTCAGGCGGACGAGCCCTTTATCGGTGAAGGCATAAGAATCCTCTATCCGGATGCCGATGTTGGCGTAGCGGGCAACGATAGGCGCGAGTTTCAGCCTGAGCGCTTCCGCCTCCGCTCCCGTACCGAGCATCTCGAGGACGTTCGGACGAATATAGATGCCCGGCTCGATCGTGAAACAGGCCCCCTCGACGATCATGCTCCGCTCAGGCATGGAATCGTGGACGACCAGGCCGATCCCATGACCGAGACCGTGATAGTAAAAGAGTCCGAGCTGGCTCCGGTTGCGTCCACCTCTCCCGCCCGGCATTGTGGCGTCGGGAGACTCGATCAGTCCGATCCTCGTCAGTCCCTCGGCCAGCACCCGGTTGGCCGCCTCCGAGAGCGCGCTGTACGGGGTACCCTCCACTTCCGCCAGTTCGGCGGCGGCCAGGTGAGCCGCCAGGACGATCTCGTAGATCTCGCGCTGTTCACGGGTGAAGGTGCCCGAAACCGGAATGGTCCGGGTGACATCGGAGGTGTAGCCGAAGTACTCCGCTCCGATATCCATCACCACCACATCCCCGGCCTCCATGAATCGGTTGTTCTCATCCCAGTGGAGCACGGAACTGTTCGGCCCCGACCCGACGATCGAACTGAAACCGGGGCGGGCCGCGCCGTTGCGGCGGAAGGTGTACTCGATCACCGCCTGCAGTTCGAACTCGTTCATCTCCGGATCGGCGGTCCTCATGGCTGCGATATGGGCATGGCTGGTGATGGTGCTGGCGATCTGGAGGAGTTCAATCTCGGCCGGGGATTTTGTGCCTCGCATCAGACGGAGGGCGCCGCCCGGATTGACCAGTTCCAGTCCCGACGGATTTGAACCGGGGGGTATCCGCCCGGATATCATCTGGAGTTGTTCGCCTGGGACGGGATCTGACCATCTCGGCCAGGACCTGGTCGAATTCTTCCATCGAGCGGAAACCGCTCTCGGGATCGGGCGCTCCCCGGACGAACAGGGCCTCGGCCAGGTCGTCACCCTGGCGGAGCATGAGCAGATGAGCTCCTGCTCCGTTGATCCCGGTGAGGTAGTTGAAATCGGGATCCTGGCGACCATTCGGGGCCACCTCGGCCCGGAAAAAATAGAGTCCGTCGCCGAGTTGCTCCGACAGTTCAGCCCGGCGGGCCGCGTATTCAGCCGGCTCTATCTGTGCCGTAAGCGATCCGGCTGACAGGACGAGCAGGATTGCCGTGATCGGCAGGAGCCGCCCTGCCCTCGTTACCTGGCCACTCATCGACATGTGCCCGCTCCTCTTCTCCAGGGTCACTCCTTATCGACCGGCTTCAACGCTCCCACGTCATCCATCCGGCGGATCTCCTTGCGGAGGATCTTGCCGATCAGGCTCTTCGGAAGATCTTCGGCGAAGACCACCGCGGCCGGAACCTTGAATTTGGCCAGTCCCTCCTGGCAGTGATCGATCAGCTGCTGTTCGGTGGCCTTTGCCCCTTCCTTCAGGACCACGTATGCCTTGACCGCTTCGCCCCGGTATTCATCGGGCATCCCGATGACACCGCATTCCAGGACTGACGGGTGTTCGTAGAGAACTTCTTCCACCTCCCGGGGGTAGATGTTGTACCCCCCGGCGATGATCATGTCCTTTATGCGGTCGACGATCGCGAAATAACCTTCTTCGTCCACCTGGGCCATATCCCCGGTGAAGAGCCAACCCTCCTGGAGCTGCCCCGCGGTCTCTTCGGGCATGTTCCAGTAACCCTGCATCACCTGGGGGCCCCGGACAGCCATCTCACCGACCTCACCGGTCTTCAGCTCCTGCTTTGTCACCGGATCGACCACGGCCGCGTCGGTACCGGGGATGGGCAGCCCGGTCGTTCCGATCTTCCGCTTGCCGTAGACCGGGTTGGCATGCGTCACCGGGCTCGCCTCACTCAGACCGAATCCTTCTACCAGGCGTCCGCCGGTGAGCTCCTCGAACCTCTTCTGCACCTCGACCGGAAGCGGCGCCGCGCCGCTCAGGCAGGCCCTGATACTCGAGAGGTCAAAACTGCTCGCCTTCGGATGAGTGTTGATTGCCACGTACATGGTCGGCACACCCGGGAAGATCGTCACCTTCTGCTTCTGGATCTCTTTCATGACCTCACCGACCTCGAATTTCGGGACCAGCACCACCGGGCTGGCGCACGATGTCCCGAAATGGAGGCAGGTCGTGAGTCCGTAGGAGTGGAAGAAGGGCAACGCCGCCATGATGACCTCCTGCCCCGCCTGGATATCTACCAGCCATGAACCCACCTGCTTGCAGTTGGAATAGAGATTCCGGTGGGTCAGGATGGCACCCTTGCTCCGGCCGGTGGTCCCACCGGTGTAGAGCAGCATCGCCCGGTCGTCCGCGGTGAGCTTTTCCGGTGCGCCATCAGCGGGATCGTACTTCGCCATGACCTCGGTGAAGAGGGTGAACCTGCCGTCGGAAGGTACCTTCCGCTTGTGCCCCTCCAGCCTGGCCTTTATCGGGTAGAGGTACTTCTTGATGCCGGGCAGGTAGTCGTTCACCCGACAGACGATGCAGTGTTCAAGATCGGTCTCGCCCCAGATACGCAACAGTTTCGGCACCAGCAGGTCGAGCGTGATGACCACCCGGGCGCCGGAATCCTTCAGCTGCTCCTTCAGTTCCTTGTCGGTATAGAGCGGGTTGTTGGGAACCACCGTCGCGCCCGCCGCCATAACTCCGTAGTGGGCCGGGATGTACTGCGGGACGTTGGCAAGGATCAGAGCGACCCGGTCGTCCTTCTCGATCCCGAGGTCGCGGAGTTTCGCCGTGATGCGCCTGGTCATGTCACCCATCTGGGCGAAGGTGAACGAACGCCCGAAGTATATGACCGAACGCTCCTCGGGATGGTTCTCGACTGTTTCCGTGAACATGTCGTTCAGCGTTCCCTCGGTATCGGTGAAATCGCGGGGGACGCCCGGTTCATAGTTTTCCAGCCAGATCGGCTCCATGTCTCTCTCCAGACGAATGAGGTAATCTACCTGAGCCGAATCACAACGCTCCTCCCTATCCCATGGGGCCTGGATAGCAGGATCGACCGTGCTGTTATCGGATCAGTGAGGCGTAATCGTTTCTACCACACAGGGCAGACCGCGTCAACCGGTTGGATCGGGAGGAGATTCCGGGTCGTCGGGGAGGATCTCGTATTCGGCTTCCTCAAACTCGGCCTGACCCGGTTTCGGGCCCTGGCGTCCCAGTCGGGCCAGATTATTGAGGAAGCGGATAAACGCGGCGCTGAGCCCCACGATCAGGAGGTATTTCAACATCTAGTCCTGCTCCCCCCGACCACGATCCTCCTGCTTCAGACGGTATGAGATCTGATAGTTCTCCCGGGCCCGGTCGTAGTCCTTGAGTCGGTCGCAGAGCATCCCGAGATACCAGAAAGCCCGGTGATTACCGGGATCGAACTCCACCAGCGCCTCGAAGTGTTCGAGTGACAGCTGGTACTGACCTGTCAGATTGTAGCTCTGTGCCAGATAGTAGATGGCTTCTCCGTGGTCCTCCTGGAGAGCGAGGGTTCGCTCGAATTCAGGAATGGCCCGGGAGTAGAGCCCCTTGCGGAAGTAGACAAGTCCAAGGTTGAACCGGATCCTCGGATCATCAGGAGCCAGGTCGAGGGCCCGCTTGAATTCCCGTTCTGCTTCTTCGAACCGGCAGTGCTCTCCCAGCAGAGCACCCAGGTTGGCCCGGACTTCCACATTGCGGGTGTCGAGTTCGAGCGCGGTTTTGAGTTCCTCACACGCTTTATCGAAGAGGCCCAGCGAATCGTAGACCAGGGCCAGGTTATTGCGGGCCTTCACGTGGAGCGGGTCGAGGTTCAGGACCTGCCGGTAAGCCTCAACCGCTTCGTGCACTCGGCCGCAGGCAGCCAGTTCCTTGCCCCGGTCGTAGTGCCATTTGGTGGAATCCTTGTCCTCAAGTGCCGAGTCCGCCTCGTACTCCTCGATCTCTTCGCAGACCTCTTCCGGCGACTTCTTCCCGGCTTCTTCGGCCACTCCGGCAGCCTGACTCCCCTGCTCCGGGTCCACGGTTTCCATCTCTTCCGACTCCCTGGCCTCCGTCACACGATTCCCCCTGTCCTCGCCCGCAACTGCAGGCTCCTCGACCTCGCCGTGAACGGCACTATCGCCGGGAACCCCCTCCTTCACGTCTCCTGGCTCCCGGAGCGGATCATCCAGGAGTGTTCCCTCCGGATCGCTCACCTCATCGAACGAGAAGGATGGTCCCCGCTCCCGGCGTTCCTTCTTTTCATTCCAGCCCGGGCGCATTCAGCTCCTCTCGGCGGGTTCCCTGAACCCCCACTTCAGCTTGGCGCGCAGAACATCGAAGAATGGTTGACCGATACCGGTCCGTACCAGCCTGTTCCGGTACGATCCCCGTCGCACGATGATGGTGTCACCGCTGTCGACCGTGACATTTTCCTGCCCATCTGCGGTTACGAGCGCGGTGCCGTACTTGCTCGAAACCGTCAATATGATCTCGCTCTCCTCCGGCAGTACCAGCGGCCGAAAGGCGAGCATGTGGGGGCAGATGGGAACGACCACGAGAGCGCTCATGGTGGGATCGAGGATCGGTCCTCCGGCAGCCAGAGCGTAGGCCGTGGATCCGGTTGGACTGGATACGATCAATCCGTCACCGGTGTACCGCTGGAGGAATTGTCCGCCGACATGGGCGTCGATATCGATCACCCGTGAATAATCTCCCTTGTCGATCACGATATCGTTGCTCGCGTTCAGCACGACAACCTTGCCGCTGACCCGGATCTCCGCCTCAAGGATCATCCTGGTCTCGATCTCATGCGAACCAGCGCGCAACCGATCGAGGACGGCCTCGATATTGTCAGGAGAGGTGTCTGCCAGGAACCCGAGACTGCCCAGGTTTATTCCCACCACCGGAATCCCGCTGTTGCGGGCGTGGCGCATGGCAGCCAGGATGGTACCGTCCCCACCCATAGCCAGCAAGAAATCCGCCCCTGAGGCCATCTGATCCTCGGCGGTTTCGATGACCGACCGGTGCTCGGCGAGGGAGGGGATCTGATTCAGGAGTTCAGGCGCTATGAGCAATTCTACTTCGTGGGTGGCGGCCCAACCGGTAAGTCGGTCAATCGTTTCACCCAGTTCCGGTTTCCTGAGATTGGCTATGACGCCAAGTTTCATCCTGCGCTCCGCACAGTTGTGGACAGTACCTGCTCTCCCCGAAGGAAGGACCCGATGGAGGCGGCAATGCCGTCCGCGTCAAGACCGTGATCCTGCAGCAGCTGATCGATCGTGCCGTAGGTGACGAAGGCATCGGGGATCCCGAGGCAGAGCGTCGGTACGGTATAGCGCTTCGATTCACTCAGGTATTCCAGCACTCCGCCTCCGAATCCGCCCCGGATGCTGTTTTCTTCGATCGTAACGATACGACCGACTTCATCTGCCAGCCGTCCGATGAGCTCGGTGTCGAGCGGCTTGACGAACCGGGCGTTCACGACCGTCGCCTCGATGCCATCCTTCTGCAGTGCCTCCGCGGCTTCGACTGCCCGGCCGACCATCCTGCCAACGGCCAGGATCGCCACGTCCGATCCCTCTCTCACCACTTCCCCCTTGCCGATCGGCAATTCAACCGGCTGATCGGTAACATCCACACCCTCCCCGCTGCCCCGCGGGTACCGCATGGCAATGGGACCGTCATCATACATTAGACCGGTCCTGAGCATATTGACGAGTTCGTTCTCATCCTTCGGGGCCATGATGACCAGACCGGGGACCATCCGCAGATAGGATAGATCGAACGTACCATGATGGGTCGGGCCATCATCGCCGACCAGGCCTCCCCGATCGATGCAGAAGAAAACATTCAGGTCCTGCAGCGCCACATCGTGGATGATCTGGTCGAAGCCCCGCTGCAGAAAGGTAGAATAGATCGCGCAGACCGGTTTCAGCCCCTCGGTAGCGAGTCCGGCAGCGAAGCAGACCGCGTGACCCTCGGCGATACCGACATCGTAAAACTGATCAGGCAGCTCCGCCTCGAGCAGGTCGAGTCCCGTACCGGCCGGCATCGCACCAGTGATCCCGATGATCCGGTCGTCGCGGTGACATTCCTCGACCAGCGCCTGACCGAAAACCATGGTGTAGGCGGGTGGCCCCTCACCCGGTTCCCGGCAGCCGGTCTCCTTGTCGAAGGCCCCGATCCCGTGGAATCCAGCGGCATCATCCTCGGCTGGCTGGTACCCCTTGCCCTTGATCGTCCTGATGTGGAGGAGCTTGGGGCCGGAGAGATTCCTGATATCCCCGAGATGACGTATCAGTCCATCCAGGTCGTGCCCGTCGACCGGACCGAAGTACCGGATTCCGAGACGTTCGAAGATGATCCCCGGTACGAGCAGGTTCTTCAGGGTCTCATCGATCTTCCGACCGACCGACCGGAATGATTTGCCGACGGCAGGCACCTTCTCGACGGTATCCCAGAGCTGATCCTTGACCTTGTTGTAGAGGGGATTGGAGATGGCGCTGGTGAAGTACTCGTGGATGGCCCCCACGTTGGGTGAAATCGACATATCGTTGTCATTCAGAATGATCAGCAATTCACTGCCCGACGCGCCGACATTGTTCAGCCCCTCGTAGGCCAATCCTCCCGTCATGGCGCCATCACCGATGACGGCGATCACGTGATGATCGAGACCCAGATGGTCGCGGGCCCGGGCCAGTCCTATAGCTGAGGAGATGGCGGTTGAGGCGTGTCCGGCACCGAAGGGATCGTGGACACTCTCCTTCCGGCTGGTGAATCCACTCATACCGCCGTACTGGCGCAGACCGTCGAACTGGTCCCGCCGACCGGTCAGCAGTTTGTGCACGTAACTCTGATGGCTGACATCCCAGACGATCTTGTCGGTGGGAGAATCGAAGACCGTATGGAGTGCCAGGGTCAGCTCCACGACACCCAGATTGGGTGCGAGGTGTCCCCCTGTCTGGCAGAGGATTTCGATCAGGAACTCGCGTATCTCGTCGGCGAGCTGTTTGAGTTCCTCCGGGGTGAGGTTCTTCAGGTCGGTCGGTGAGTCAACAGCTTTAAGGATCGACATGAAACCAGCAAACCTCCTTGCGGATGCAGCCCGTCCCTCCGCGTCCCGATGGAATATTGCTTGTGACAGCCGGATCGAGCGGCGTCACATGACCCGCTGAACCACGAAATCCGCCAGCAGGTTGAGAATGATAGTGTCGCGCCCGGGGAGGACCAATTCGTTTTTAGCACTCTCTACCAGCTCCAGGGCCAGCTCCCGGGAAGGCTCAAGGCCATGGATCTTCGGATAGGTGTTCTTGTCCCGCTTACGGTCGGCTCCCGCCGTTTTTCCGAGTACTTCCGAATCGCCGGTCTCATCCAGGACGTCATCCACGATCTGGAAAGCCAGGCCCATGGCACTTCCGAAGGTACGGACCAGGTCTAACTCGTGTTCAGTAGCGTTCCCCAGTCGAGAGCCACTTGTCAGACAGGCCGTTATGAGCGAACCGGTCTTGTGGGAGTGAATGAATTCCAGGTCGGCGGCGGTGATCTCTTTCCCCTCGAGCAGAATATCTGCCGCCTGCCCTCCGATCATCCCTTCAGTACCCGTGGCCCGGGCGACCTCCTCCACGATCTCGAGGGTGCCGCTCCTGGCGATCACTTCGAGGGCCAGCGCGTAGAGCGCGTCTCCGGCCAGCACGGCAATCCCCTCACCGTGCACTTTGTGGAGCGTGGGCTTCCCGCGCCTGAGATCATCATCATCCATGCACGGCAGGTCATCGTGAATGAGGGAGTAGGTATGGATGAGTTCGATCCCGCAAGCCACATCGAGGATCGAGGCCTCATCGGCCTCGAACACCTGTCCCGCGGCGCGTACCAGGGCCGGACGGAACCGCTTGCCTCCGGCGAAGACACTGTACCGCATTGCCTCATGGATCACCGTCGCCCGGCTCGATCCAGGGGAGAGTATATCATCCAGGTGGGATTCACAGAGTTCCCTGGTCTCTTCCAGGAAGCGTTCTGTTCCGACTTCGGCTGGCATTGCTTTCACTCTTCCTCCGCTGAGGTCTCCCGGCCGCTCTCCTCCCCTTCGGCCGATTCGAGCAGGATCGTCACTCGTTCCCGGGCGGCCTCGAGCTGCCCCTGGCAGGCCCTGGCCAGCACTATCCCCTCCTCGAACAGCTTCAGGGACTCTTCCAGCGGCGCCTCCCCCTCCTCCAGGGATTCCACGATGGTCTCGAGCCGCACGATCCGCTCCTCGAAGGAATCGGGCACCTCGATCGTCTTCTCCTTGCTCATCACTGTGTCCCTTCAGATTGAGCGTCACTTCCCGGATCTTCGGCCTCGAATCCGGGGCCGGTCCTCTCGACCCGGACATCCGCCTTCCCCCTGCGCAGATAGACTTCCAGGTCTTCTCCAGGTTCCAGGTCGGCTGCGGCCCTGATGACAGATCCGTCGTCAGGTCGACGCACGATGGCGTACCCCCGTTCCATGACCGCCAGAGGACCGAGAGCCTCGGCCGTTCTCTGGAGCCGGTCGAGTACTGAGGTATGCCGTTCCAGTATCACTGACATCTCGCGAGGCAGGCTGCCGGTCGCTCCCCGGAGCCTGTTCCCGGCTACTTCCATCCTCAGGCGAAGGCTGGTGGGAAGCATGCGGAGGGCTTCGTCCAGCCGCTGGATCTGCTCACGTATGGCGGCCTTCATCTGCTGGAAGCCGTGGGCCCGACTGAACCACCCGACCCTCTCCTGAAGCGTCGCCAGCCGCTGGCGTACCGCTCCAGCAGTCCTCTCACCCAGTTCCACGATCCGAGCCTTCCAGATGTCCGCCGGCCAGGCGACCAATTCTGCTGCCGCGCTCGGGGTGGGCATCCTCCGATCCGCGACCCAGTCACTGATCGTCCAGTCTATCTCATGGCCGACAGCCGATACGACCGGGATCGGACAGGCCGCGATGGCACGGGCCACGATCTCCTCATTGAACGACCACAGATCCTCCAGGCTCCCGCCCCCCCG
>JALGWK010000360.1 GCA_025774205.1 bacterium | reverse complement strand
TTTCTGAATCCTTCCGGAACCATCAACGTACATATATGAGACTCTCATATATGAGGGTCTCAAGCTGAATCGATGATGCGCGCTGGACAGACAACTCCATCCGGGAGACTTGCATGACCAGGAAAGCCCTCGCACTCATGAAGGGGACGCTCGACCTTACGAGATCGCCAAGTGGATCGAGAAGAAGACCGGTGACGCCCTCCAGATCGAATACGGCGCCCTCTACCAGGCCCTGCTGCGCATGGAAGGGAAGGGCTGGCTGGAGACGGAGTGGCGCCAGTCCCCGACCGGCCGGGAAGTGAGGTTCTACGAACTGACCGGTGCCGGACGCGCGCAGCTCGAGGAGCAGTCGGAGAGCTGGGACCGGTACGTCACGGCCATGAATACCGTTCTGCGCACCATGGAGGCCTGATCATGAGCGCAGCCAGAGGATGGAAACGGAGCGGGCACATCACCGGTCAGCGACCCGACACCCGGGGCCTGCCGATCGAGGAATCGGTCGAACGTGAGGTCGAGGCCCATATCGAGATGCTCATCGAGGATCTCATCAAAGAGGGGTGGGTCCCGGTCGCGGCCCGCGAGGAAGCCGTCCGGCGCTTCGGCGATCCGGAGAAGATCCGCCGGGAATCAAGCCGGATCATGAGATCGAACGATCAGAAGAAACGTCTGTGGCAATGGCTGGATGATATCCGGCAGGACACCTTGTACGCGATCCGCACCCTGCGGAGGTCGCCGGGATTCACGTCGCCGGGATTCACCCTCGTCGCGATCCTGATCCTCGCTATCGGGATCGGCGCCAACGTGGCCATCTTCAGCATGCTGAAGGGGATCATCCTGCGACCGATGCCCTTCCCCGATCCCGACCGGGTGGTAGCGGTCTGGGAGACCCAACTGGGGAGGCGGGGGTATCAGCCATTCGCCACTCCCGATTACTGGGACATCCGGGAACAGAATACCTCTTTCGATGAATTCGGTATCTATAACTTCGGGTGGGCCAACGTGATGGTTGATGATGAGGAGCCGGAGCGGGTCAGATACGTCGTCACCACCGCCAGCGTCCTGCGGGCTCTGGCCATGCCGCCCGCCCACGGCCGCCTCTTCGGGGACGGGGAAGAGTCAGAGGATCGGCGCCATGTCGTCATCCTCGGCCACGACTACTGGAGGAGCCGTTTTGACGGCGATCCCGACATCGTCGGCCGGCGCGTCATCGCCAACCGTGAGAGTTACGAGGTCATCGGGATCATGTCGAAGGAGTTCGAGTTCCCGAGTCCGTGGGGACGGGCCGAGGACGTGGCCTACTACACCCCGGGGGTCTTCTCCCCGACCGAGGGTCGGGGAATGCACTCCTTCGCGGCCCTTGGGAGGTTGAAGTCGGGCATCGACGCCAGGCAGGCGGAGGCCGACCTGAAGGTGATCGCCGCCCGCCTTCGGGATGAGTACCCGGCCACCAATACTCAGGTGGACGTCTGGATCGATCCTCTCATGCGCCGGGCGCTGGGGAATATGACCGGAACCCTGGTCGCGCTGCTCATAATCGTTGGCTTCGTCCTGCTGATCGCCTGTGCCAACATTGCCAGCATGCTGCTCGCGAAGGGGGCCTCCCGACAGACCGAAGTCGCCATCCGTGCCTCCCTGGGAGCCGGCGCGCGCCGGATCATCCGCCAGTTGCTGACCGAGAGCATGCTCCTCTCACTCATCGGCGGGACCGTGGGGATTCTGATGGCGCTGTGGAGCCTCGGAACCCTGAAGGGGCTCATGCCGGCCACCCAGGCCCGGGTTGACGGCGTTATGGTCGACTGGTGGGTCCTCCTTTTCGCTTTCTTCGTCATGGCCGCGTCCGGAATCATCTTCGGACTCGCACCGGCGCTCTTCGCGGCCCGGACCAATCTCACCGGGACCCTGGCGGGAGGAGGCGGCAGCCGCGGGGGCAGCCGGCGTCGGAATCGGATGCTGAACGGTCTGGTGACCGCCCAGCTCGCGATCGCCCTCATGCTCGTCAACGCCGCGATCCTCCTCTTCGTGAGCTACGTCAATGTGACCAATGAACCCCAGGGATTCGATAAAGAGAATATTCTCATCGTGAACCTCGAGACCTCGGGGCCGGAGTACGCAGAGGCAAGCGGGCGGTACCAGTTCTGGAACCGGCTGATCGGTCGGATCGGATCCGCACCCGGGGTGGTGGCGGTTGGTGCGACGACCAAATTGCCTATCATGGGCGGCACCAACGGCGACGTGCTGGTGGAGGGTGAGATCCACGACCTTGACGCCAACCGACCGCTGGTGGAACTCTCCCTGGTCACGCCCGGCTACTTCGAGGTCATGGGCATTGATATTACCCGAGGCCGGACCTTCGAAACCGGCGAGATGGTCATCGATCCCGATGTTACGAGTAATTTCCAGGCCGGCATGAGCGGGATCGTGATCGTCAACCAGGCCTTCGTCGATCGTTACTGGACGGAGGCGGAGACCGAACCCGTAGGTCAGGTGATCCGCGCCAACAGCGCTGATCCTGACTGGTCGTCGACGGTGATCGGAGTGGTGGAGGACGTCCGTCAGTGGGGTCTTTCCTATCCGACTCATCCGGAGCGATACCACCCCTTCAGTATGACAACCCGGTCGAGTGCTGCCCTCGTCCTCAGGACTGAACGCAATCCGGGCTCGTTCATCTCGCTCGTACGCGAGGCGGTGCACGAGATCGATCCCCTGATCTCGGTCGACGCCTTCTTCACGATGAGGGAACTGGTGCGAAGCAGACTGCAGGGCTCCCGGGTGACCACCATGCTGGTGGCTCTTTTCACCATTGTGGCGGTCATCCTGGCCCTCTCGGGATCGTGGGGGGTGATGTCGTTCCGGGTGGCCCAGCGCACCCAGGAGATCGGCATCCGGGTTGCCTTCGGGGCTTCCCGGCGCCAGATCGTCTGGCACTTCATCCGGCAGGGACTCAAGCTTACCGGTCTCGGCGGGGGGGTCGGGATTGTGCTGACCCTGGCGATCACGACCATACTTTCGACCAATATCTTCGGGATCCAGATGGTCCAGATCCTCTACGTGGTGCTGGCGATCATCGTTCTGGTGGCGTTGATGTTCCTCGCTACCGCCCTGCCGGCGCTGAAGGCGACCCGG
>JALGWK010000060.1 GCA_025774205.1 bacterium | reverse complement strand
TCCGGTATGAGGGCATCCGTTTCGGAGGAGGTCTCGCTCCCGGATTATTCGGGATTCAATCTCATGATGAGTGATATCATGTCCGCGGCGCGGATCATCGAGGTGGGGCCGGGCCATACAGGTCGATTCATCCGTGGTGACCTGGAGGTTATCCCCTCACCGGGCCGGACACTGAGCCGGAGCCAGTCACTCTTCATCTACTTCGAGATCTACAATCTGGTTAAGGACCGGTACGAGGGAACGCGCTATCGAAGCACATTCTCAGTATCCGAGGTACCCCTGGTTAATAGTCCCAAGAGAAGATTTATCCGGTCACTTGGAGAGCTGCTCGGCATCAGAGGTCGGAGGTCAATTCTGGAGACTGAAATCAACCGAACGGGTATCAGCAGAGATGTCCGGAGCAGCCTGGAGATCGACCTGAGTGCCCTGCCGGATGGTGTTTATGACCTCAAGGTGACCATAACGGATCAGGTGAGCGGTCAGGTCGTATCAAAGGTACTGACAGTACGCAAATTGCCACTGGATTACTGAGGGCGTGGCAGCCTTACCAGGGAAGCGGCACAAGAGTAGACTTCAAGGTCTATTCATGGGCAGTTGGATGGCGTGCCATCAGAAAGTAATATTTGTGCGGGGAACAACAGATCCTCTGCGACCACACCATCGGATTATCGGAGAGAATGGGCATGAATACGGCACTGATCGCGATCCTGCTCTGTATGCCGGTCGGCATCCAGCAACAGACCCAGGGCTTCCGGGATTTTATCTATCAGGAGAGAAGCGACCCGGTCACCGATCTGAACTCAAGTATCATCTTCACCTTTGAAACGGAGCCGACGACAGATCGCACCGGTCAACTTGCCTGGATGATGTCCGGCGCTTCGGTCCAGATCTATCTCCGTGCGGATGAATACCTGGGTGATGATCCCGTCCGGGTTATCTGGACATTCGACGACAATGAGCCAGTCGAGAATGAATGGAACCCGAACACGGAAGGAACAGCCATATTCCTGCCGGTTGTGGCGAACAACAGATTCACCCTGGAGGCTTACGACGCAGACAGGGTTGTGATCGAAGCGTTTGACAGCACCGGTATGCCGCATACCTACACATTCAGCATGTCGGGCCTCATGACAGGGTACCTGGTGAGCGCAGATTCGATCTCTGACATGGTAGAGGGTTTCATCCACTCTGAGGGACGCGTCTCGGTTCGATCCAACAATACTGCCGACGACAGTGTCGGGATTCTGTCATGGCAATATCGGGATGGCTCGCTGGAGATATCCCTCAAGCCCGGCTTTGAGATCCAATCAGACACTGATGGGATAGACCTGCTCATCGGATTTGATGGAGGCGATCAGTACAACTACGAGCGAACTTTCAGAGGATCATTCTTCAGCCACCATCGCCGGTCAGACTGCGGACATCATCACCGCCATGGCCGGAACGGCGGGGACGATCACGATCACGGTCTCTCAGCCCGATAAGCAGCATATCTACCGTTTCACCATTACTGGCCTGTCCGCCGCCTTGCTCCAGATACGACCTCAGGAGGTTCAATGATAGCCGCCTGCCGGCACGATTGACGGGATTTATAAGTCCATGATAATTTATCGGCGTTAGTATGTCTCATTTGTCTCAGTCTGGGAGACGATAATGGCAATTACAATCAGTGAAATATCACTCGAGTCCCAACAGCTGGAAAATGGAGACGATACTTCAAGGGCAACAGTTACGATAACCGGAACCGCGCCCGATTCTGGATGGCACAGGATACGGATATACTGCAACGAACCGAGTATATGGGTTTCTCAGGGATCTGTTCAGCTGGTTTCTTTCGAAATACACGCATTCGGTGCTGAAGCAGGACAAACTGGAATCTCCATTTACGTTGATAAGTGTACCTTTGCTAATAGTAAAAGTGGGTCTAAATACATCAATGTGGTTGAGGGGTGATCATTCGAGATATAGTGCGGAAAAACAACTTTGTCCCCGAGAACCTCGCGATCCTGTCTAACCCGATTAATCTGCCGGTCAGTCAGACCAGTTCATTCGGCACAGCGGGCGAAGATCTGTCCGTGTTCAACGGGACGGCTACCACTGGCGCAACGGGAGTGTTTACTCTGTTTGTCGAGGGGACGGTATCGGTGAAGTAGTACATCGGTAAGGCGCGGGGCCGGTATCCCTGCGCAGCGGTCGGGGCGGTCGTCGGACAGCGGCCGCCCCTGCTGCATATGCTTAGCCACCCCCAAAGAGAATCACCCCTTCGAGACAACAATCTAACGACCAAAAAAAATCAGCTATGGCTGTAACGGCTATTCCAGTAATTGTCGCTAAAAGCGCAACGCTTGCTACTGTCTTTACCGGGCTGAACCTCATTACCCGAATTTGCCTAACATTCGAAACGGGCATCTCTTCATGCTCTCCATTTTTGTACTCTAAGTACACTGTACTTGAATCCGTCTTTACTGCGACTTTGTAGCGATCCATTACATGTCTGTTGACTGTTGTTATAGTGATGTGTCGGTAAAAAGTATCGTCATTCATTTTGTCCGGTTGAATCTTCCTCATGGCTGCACACCCACAAACCTGGAACAGCAGGGCACAGGCTACGGCTATTGTAATGGTTCGCTTCAGCATGATCTCACCTCCTAGTTACAGACTTATTAACGCAGAATACGTGCCAGAAGGGATTGAGGGGGGCACGAACGCGATAATTATCTCTAATTCGTTGCAGATCATGGATTAGAAGACTGCCCCGCGAACAATTCAAATAGTAGCCAGCAGCGATTGAGCTAACCGCAGTAGCACCTGTGTTACAGAAGGAGTGATAGGTAGAGCACACCCCGTAGGTGGTGAGAGATTGGCGGGAGAATAACAGAGGCGAGGCATGGCGGGGTGTGACAGGGCGGGGCAGCGCTAGGCGCGGTCTGGCCTGGGGGGCGGTTCCTATGCCACCCCTTTATTTTGGTGGTGGAGCCTAGGGGGATCGAACCCCTGACCTCCTGACTGCCAGTCAGGCGCTCTCCCATCTGAGCTAAGGCCCCACGTTGTTCCTGCAGGAACCATAAGATCGTTGAATGTGCGTCGCGGTCAAGCCGAATGTCCCGGCCTCAGAGCTTGATGCCAGGACCTCTGAAACGTCTTCCAGGCATGTCTGTGAACGGGGAACGACCACATACGTACTACCTTCACAGACAGGGGCAGATTCGCTCTTTGCTCGATTCAGACAGGAAAACACCGTACCATGTTCTTCTGGAACGGAGAGCGGCTTTTACAGCATCTAATTCTGCCTCAGCAGGTGGAGGTCTCTTGGACAGAGCAATACGGAGCTGGATATCCCCGATCATCTTCGGGATTACGCTGCTGACACTCACGGCAGCGTGCAATGGCGGCATCACCAACGGTGGGGGCTACGGGAACAACCGGAACTGGGCCGGCAGCTACCTGAGGATACGCCTCACACCTGAGCAGCATCCGCTGCTGGGTGAATACTCAAGCAGGAACTCAGGAATTATCCAGGCCCACGTTGAATGGGCCCAGCAGGCGGGGATCGACTTCTTCGCCGTTCCCTGGCGCGGTCCCGGCAGCTGGGGACACGCTACCCTGAAGGACCATGTACTGGAGGAATCCTCCTTTGACGACATGTCGTGGTGCATCCTCTACGAGACACCCACGATTCTGGCGGGTGATCCCGACGTCGACTCCTTCAGCCTGAGCCTGGCAGCCAGGGACTCGCTTCTGAGCCACCTGCTCTGGTTCGAAGACCATTTCTTCTCCCGCTCAAACTATCTCCACATCAACGGTACACCGGTCGTATTCCTCCGCCAGAGCCGCAAGATTATGGGGGATGCCCGGACAGCTCTGAACGCGCTGCGGTTCAGCTACGCCGATTCGACCGGAGGCGAGGATATCTACCTTGTCGGGGATGAGATCATCTGGGGCTCCGTCGCCCAGCCTGACAGGAGCAGGATCGGTGCCATGGATGCCATCACGGGTATCGACCTGGCACTGCTTGGCGCCCATGACGGCTATCCGGCCGGAACCGGTTACCTTGAAGATCTCTCACAACTCTGGCAGCAGTACGAAACAGTCATTTCCGAACTTGCCGAACCGATCCCCCTCATTCCGAGCGTCATGCCCGGATACAACGACCGGGTCGGTTCCGGTATCGTCCGGCCTATCATCTCCCGGGAATGGACGAGCACACTAAGTCCCGTCGGAGGCACATATGCGCAGGCCTGGCAGATCGCCAACGCCCGGGTCAGTGATCCCGCCATCGTGTTGCTCAATTCCTTCAATGACTGGCAGCGTGACACCCAGATAGAGATCGTGGCGGACAACAATGACGTGGCCGGGACTGTTCTGCCGGTGACGTACACGGGTGGGATCCGCTACTTCCCATATCTGAACCGGTATGTTGAGGCTACGATGCTGAACAAGGGCACGGGGATAATGCTCGGCGCGATCTATGAGGTCTGGTACGACGACCAGCCCCCTGATTGATCGGATCGATGATGGGGGCGTGAGCTGGTGCGGATTTCGATCGAATCTGAAACAGCCTGGAAGAACCGGATCCAGCTGCGGGGATCATCCTGATATGGCTGCAGGGCGCCTTCATACGATTCCTGGGTATAGCCGTAGCTCTCGAAAACCGCGCTGCGTGTCGAATCGGAGGCGGCCGGCCCCTCATCTCCCGCCAGAAGCGCCAGATCGCAGTAAATCTGCACCAGGGTCGGATCGGGTGCGGGGAGCTTTGAATTACCGGTGCACGCGGTCAGCAGACAGAGGATTGATATGCAGCCGGCTCTCTGACGCATCGATGCATGCCCTTTCTGTCGTAACGGCTCCCGCAACAGCTGCAGTGTCGACCGGCGACAGCGCCGCTGTCAATAAGATCAGGTCAGCTGGACGATCCGCCGCGACGGTCACCATACTGGCATTCATGACCTCTGTGACGCTCGTGCTGCCCATCCGGGCCCAGGATGCCTGGTTCGGGCAGAACAAGGTCCAGTATCGCAACTTCGAGTGGTCTGTCTTCCAGACTGAACACTTCGATATCTACTACCACCAGGAGGGGCAGGAGATCGCCGAATTCGCGGCAGTCTCCTCCGAACTCGCCTACGACGAACTCCGCCGGGAGTTCCGCTTCGACCTGAGCCACCGGATCCCGGTCATCCTCTACAACTCACACAACGACTTCCAGCAGACCAACGTGATCCCGAACATCCTCCCGGAGGGAGTCGGGGGCTTCACCGAGTACCTGAAACACCGGATCGTGGTTCCCTTCCAGGGCTCGTACCGTGATTTCCGTCACGTCCTCCATCACGAACTGGTTCACGCCGTATCGATGGCCATGCTGTACGGCACCGGCATAACGGCCCTTATCAATCAGGCCCAGACCGGCAGTCTGCCGCTCCGCCCCTGGACGAAATCTACGGGGGATTTCTCGCCTACAAGGGCGGGCAGGCGTTCTTCCACTATCTGGCGGAGACGTACGGACGCGGACGTATAGGGGAACTCCTGGCAAGCCTGAGACTCCTTGGCAATCTTGACCAGGCCTTTGTGACCACCCTCGGACGACGAGTGGAGGATGTCTCTGAGGAGTGGCTGCGGTACATGAAACGGACCTACTGGCCGCAGATAGAGGATCGGGCTCATCCCGATGAATTTGCCACTCCGCTGACCGATCACCAGGAGGATGGATCGACGTACAATGTCTTCCCGGCCCTGAGTCCCGACGGGGACAGGATAGCCTTTATCTCCAACCGCCGGGAGTACCTCGATCTCTACATCCTCTCGACTCTCGATGGATCTGTCCTGGCCCGCCTCGGCAAGGGAGAACAGGTCAGCCAGTTCGAACAGATGCATATCCTGCGGGGTGGGGTGGCCTGGAGTCCCGATGGTCGTCAACTGGCGCTGGCAGCCAAGGGGGGCATCCGTGACAGGATCTACCTCGTCGATGCCGACAACGGCCGGATCACCCGGGCGATCGACCCGGAGATGGATGGGGTGTTCTCACCGGCCTGGAACGGGGACGGCCGGAGGATAGCCTTCGTTGGCATCACCAGCGGGTATGCGGATCTCTATCTCTACGATCTTGATGACTCATCGCTCACCAGGCTGACCCGATCGAAAGCGTATGAGAGTTCACCGGCCTGGTCCGCGGACGGGACGATGCTCGCTTTCGTCTCCGACGCGGTCCTGCCCGGGCAGGAGTCAGACGCGCCGGGACACCCCGTGGAATACGGACCGGAGAATATCTGGGTCCTCGATCTCGATTCGGGGAGTGGAGAGGCATGGCCTGTCGTGACAGGCCCCTTTGCCGATACCGCGCCGAACTGGGGACCCGATGATGAAACCATGCTCTTCCTCTCCTACCGGTCAGGTATCCGGAACCTCTATGAAATTGATCTCACGAACGGCGAGATCACGCCGCTCACGAACACTCTGAACGGGATCGAGACAGCCCACTTCTCAACCGGGGCCAACGAAGTTGTCTTCAGTGCCCTCAATGGGGCCGGTTTCGATGTCTTCCTGATGAGGGATCCCCGGTACAGCAGGATCGACGCAACACCGGCGCCGACCAGACTGATGACAGCGATGGAACAGGAGCGGCTGGATCGCGAGGCCCGGAGCGCCAGGCCATCCGGGGAATCGCTCAGCCTGTTGGCGCGTGATTACTCCCGCCTGAGATTCCGCCCGGTGGACCGCGGCTTCGGCGATCGGGAAGGACCCGGTGGTGCGGGTCGGGATGAGGTGGAGCTGGATCGTGATCTCGGCTCGGGGGTTCTGGCCAGCACGAGCCGTCCCTATCGTCTGAAGCTCGTGCCGGACGTCGTCGTGGCAAATGCCGGATACTCCAGTTTCTGGGGGCTGGCCGGCTCCTCCTACCTGGAGATGAGTGACATTCTCGGCAACCATCATCTCTCGATGATGGTCAGCCTATGGTCAACCCTCGACAACTCCAATTACCAGTTCACCTACCGGAACCTGAAGCGCAGGTGGAACTACGGGGTGTCGCTATTCTGGTACAACTACTTCTACCTCCCGGAACGGAACACCCGCGCGATCTATGGGGATCGAACCGCCGGAGCAGTGGCTCTCCTGACGTATCCCTTCAGCCGGTTCCTGAGGTTCGATCTCGAGACGACGTTCATCGGGATCTACCGGAAGATCTACCTGACCGGCCCCGCCACCCGCTCACACCGTCAGGTGTTCATGCCCCGGGCCAGTCTGGTCGGTGACAACACGATTCCGGGGTACACCGGATATATCAACGGTCGACGGTTCAGGGTCAGCCTTTCACACAGTCCGCCCTGGCTGGATCACTCCCTGGAGTTCACTACGCTCGATGCCGACTATCGCTCCTATCTCCGGGTGGGGCGGGAGCAGAATGTTGTCGTGCGATTGGCCGGCGGCGCCAGTTTCGGCCGTCAGCCACAGCAGTTTTTCCTGGGCGGTAACGGATTCTGGTGGGGGCCACGTTATTCCTCCGCCGACCTGTATCAGATAGAGAACATGTACTTCGCGAGCTTCCAGGCTCCCTTGCGCGGCTTCGACTTCTATGAGTTCTCCGGAGACCGCTTCTGGCTGACGAACTTCGAGTTCCGCTTCCCGATGGTGAAGATCCTGGCCCTGGGCTGGCCGTTGCGGGTTATGATCCGTGAAATCCAGGGAGCCCTGTTCTGGGACATGGGAATGGCCTGGAACGGAGCCGACTTCGATCCTTTCGACACCAGTGGCAAAGGCATCGCCTTCGGCGGCATCAAGAGCGGCGTGGGACTCGGAGCGCGAATGAATCTCGGCCTGTTTATTCTGAGGATGGACGTGGCCTGGAAGAATACCTTACGTACGGTCGGGGGCACCCCCCGCTGGCACATTGCACTTGGCCCGGAGTTCTAAGTGAGACCAATACATAACAACACCAGAGCGATCGTTCTGCTGGCAGTCCTGCTCGTACCCTTCATGACCGCAGACAGGGTATCGGCCCAGCAGAACATCACGAGGATCAGCGAAGGAGTGGCCCGGATCGGGGAGCAGGGAACACAGCTCTCCTCCAGACCTGCCTTCATCTCTGCCACTCCGCTCCTCGAGGAGGGTCATCGCCGGCTCGCGCGACTGATAGCCGAAGGCGGTATCGCGGCGGGCGAGCAGTCGACCACCGCCAGCGTCGACTATGAGGTGGGCGATGTTGTGGATTTCTGGGCGGTCGATTTCTCCAGGAGTCTCGGTTTCCCCTACGAGCAATACAAGGTCGAGGCAGAATGCCGCGCGGTGGGGGACTACGCCTACTACTTTGTCGAATCGGAGGAGCTTGTCGTCGTCGGTTCAGCCGCCCTTGATGAATTCATCTCCGCCTTCGAGATCGCCGCGGCGAACAGTCCCCGCGATCCTGCAAAGGGGATCTACGAGCATGTGACGGAGGTCTTCGGGGATGTCCCGGACGTGGACAATGATGAAAAGATCATCATCCTCCTGACGAACATCCCCACACAAGCGACAGCTGCCGCGGGAACCTCGTTCTATTCAGGTTATTTCTATTCCGCCAATCAATTCGCGGATCCGGTCGATTTCGGGGGAGGTGTAAAACAGCGCTCGAACCATACCGAGATACTGTACGTGAACTCGCGGATGGTCGGTTTCGAGAACCCGGATGACCAGGCGACAACCACGTACTGGAGGAATCTGGTGAAGGGCACGATCGCCCACGAGTTCCAGCACCTTATCCAGTACAACAACGATCCGAGCGAGATCCTCGCGATCAACGAAGGTCTGTCTGAGTATGCCTACTACATCACCGGCTTCGGTCTGAGGAGCAGTGCCTGGTATGTGGCCCGCCCGAATGTGGATCTCCTCTCGTGGCGACAATACGGCTCGCTGTCCGCTGACTACGCCCGGGTAGCCCTGTGGGCCTTCTACCTCGGCACCCGTTTCGGCGACACCTACATCCGGGCCCTCTCAACCGAATCCAAGTCCGGCATCGCGGGGATCGAGTCTTCGCTGTCCGACCAGGGACTGCCTGATTTCGGGACGGTCTACAACGATTTCATCACCGCCCTCTACCTGGAAGGCGGCAACCTCGGCGATGCCACCTATGATATGGCGCCGGCGACCGCCTGGATCGAACCGCAGGTCCATGAGAACCTCTACCCCTCTACCGCCCGGGTAATGCTGGAACCACGGGGAGCGGCAGTGGTGCGGTACTGGAACGTCTCCGATCTCGACCTTTCCTTCCCCGATGGACTGCCGACCGGGGTGACGGCATCGGTGGCGCGGAAGAATCCAGGCAGCACATGGGACGTCTCTTCTCTCACCGGCGCCGGTGGAACGGTGACGGGTATGGGTTCGACCTGGTCGGAAGCCGCCGTCATCCTCACCAACGGGACCGGAAGCACGATCGATCAGTTCCGGGTCGAGGCAGACGGAACACAGGGTATGGAGGGCCTGGTGAGGCACGAGACAGGCCTGGTGAACGGTCTGTTCGGGTTGACGGAATTCTGGCATGTGGGAACCCGCATAACACCCGAGGTAACGCCGGCAAAGATTACCGGGGTATGGCTTTACACCCGGGGTGATTCGGATGCCTATATCATCATCCGGACCATGGTCGAGAACAGCGGTAGCCCGGGTACCTGGCTCGTAGACGAAATACCGATCTACGATGCTACCGTCTCGCCCCGGTTCCAGAAGGAGGGCTGGACCTGGATGCCCGTACCAGACCTCGGTTCCTATACCACTGTCGGCCAGGATTATCTGATCTCTGTGCTCGCCTCCGATCACGAGTTCGGTTATGCCGACTTGAATCAGAAACTGGACCGTTCCTTCATCCGTGAATCATCCGGCGGTTCGTGGAATCCTCTGAGTAATTACGGAACCGGTGATCCTCAGCAGCCCCTGCTCGGGGACTGGATGATCCGGGCCGAGTTCACCTACCTGGATGACACAACTCCAACAGTCGGGGTCGGCCTGATCCAGCATCCACTCTTCCCCTTGCAGGTCGAGGTATACCTGACGGGAGACGAACCGCTGCATCACGGCTTGAGCAGCGGGACCTGGACACCTGTCGGCGGAAGCGCGACCGATCTGCTTTTCGAAGCGACCCTCAGCAGAGTCGCGATCGTCGATCCCACTCCGGTCATCCTCCAGTCGGGTCAGGTCGACCTCTCGGTCACAGGGTTCGACCGGTACGGTGGCCTGAGTGATACCGACGAGGCAACCGTGACCGTGGCGCAGCTCGGGGCCGGGGCACCCGCGATGCTCATCTCACGGGGACGGTCAGGGACGGTGATCGTCGATGTCCCACCGGGGACGCACCGGGGATCCACCCTGATGCTGATCCCGTACGATTCGATCCCGGTCGGATTGCCGGGGGCACCTGACCTCGCGGAGTCGGTACTGGGCGCGCCGGTCGTCTCCCTGGGGCCCGCGGACTGGCAGGGACCTCAGGGCGGTTCCCGGTTGTCCCTCCCGGTGCACGGATTCGCCCGCGAAGGTGAGGAGTTCCATTTCGAACGATGGAGCGGCTCCGCCTGGGAGGACGTACCGGGCCAGGTGGTGATCGAACGGGGCGCCGCCAGCGGTTCGATCGCCGGCGGCGGCTGGTATCGGTTGGCCCGGGGACGAGCGCCGACCGGTGGCACCGACTCGGGTGTGGAACTGCTCGGCAACGCGCCGAATCCCTTCAATCCGCGGACGGTCATCAGTTACCGGATACCCGGCTCATCGGTTGGTGAACGTGTCAGGCTCACGGTGCTCAATGTGAGAGGCCAGGTCGTGCAGACGCTGGTGGATGGGGTGGCCGGCGCTGGAACGCATACCGTCGTCTGGGAGGGAGATGATGTTTCAGGTCGGCAGGTCGCGACCGGCATCTATCTCTACCGGCTGGAAGTGGGCCGGACGGTGATCACCCGCAAGATGCTCCTCCTCCGATAGTGTCATGTCATGTGACAAACGTCTGCACCGAGAGTGCCGCCGTGCTTGACCGGCAAGGCGCGGCGACGAGGCATAGCGGTGGCTATGGCGAGGAGACGCAACGCAGTCGGTCGAGATACGGCGCCGCTCGAATGCAACGGTTGTTGCGTGACAGGGCACAAAGGGGGCGAACCATGACAGGAACGGGAATCATGAGCAATCGAACGAAGAGCACGAGGTGGTCACTGGCACGGTCGGCCTTACCAGCCCTTTCGGGGCTGTTGATCCTTACCGGAAGCCTGCTCGGCGGTTGCGGGGACAAGGGCCCCACCCGCACTTCTGAGGTAGACAAGCTGGTTGCCGCGGGGTGGGCATTCTTTTCAAGCGCACAGTACACCGAAGCCCTGGCGAAGTTCGATGATGCCCTCGGACTGCTCTCGCAGACCCCTGACGCGCACCATGGTCGCGGCTGGTCCCTGGCCTACCTCGGTCGGTTCAACGAGGCGCGGAACGCGCTGGTCTCTGCCAAGGAACTGAGCCTGGACGATCCTGACATCTGGGCGGGCGGGGCGTTCGTCTACAGCGCTCTCGGGGATCAGGACCAGGTCGTATTCTGGGCGGAAACGGCCTTCGGTGTGCAGGAGTTGGAGAGTGAGACGATCCAGTGGACATTCAGAAGGAATACCGCGATTACCCATATCCACCTGCGACTGGTGCTCGCCAAGGCGTACTGGACACGCGGTGGCTACGCGCAGTGCATCGACCAGCTTGATACCATCGAACCCGGTATCAGCCATGGAGGAAGCGCCCAGATGCTGTTCGACGATCTGGCTCGGCTTACCGCCCAGCACGGTTCGCCATTCTGAGTGATCAACCGGAGACGGAGATTCTGCGACTATGGCTGACTACACCCCGGTAAGAGCACCGAGGACCACCGAGCTGACATGCATGACCTGGGGCGCGGAAGCGGCCATGCGCATGCTGATGAACAACCTCGATCCGGAGGTCGCCGAGAGGCCTGAAGACCTCGTGATCTACGGGGGATCGGGTCGGGCCGCCAGATCGTGGGACGATTATCATCGCATTATCAGAGCGCTGAAGGATCTGGAGGCGGATGAGACCCTGCTGGTGCAGTCGGGGCGGGCGGTCGGGGTGTTCAGGACTCATCCTGATGCTCCCCGGGTCCTGATCGCCAATGCCAATATCGTGCCCCAGTGGTCCGACTGGGACCATTTCAGGGAATACGAAAAACTCGGGCTCACCATGTTCGGTCAGATGACGGCCGGTTCCTGGATCTATATCGGTACCCAGGGGATCGTACAGGGCACCTATGAGACCTTCTCGGCCGCTGCAACGAAACACTTCGATGGAGATATGAAGAGCCGTCTGCTCGTCTCAGCAGGCCTGGGCGGGATGGGAGGCGCCCAGCCGCTGGCGGCCGTCTTCTGCGGAGCCGCGGCCCTCTTCGCCGAAGTGGAAGAGAGCCGGATCGACCGGAGGCTTGCGCACGGGTATCTCGACGAGAAGGAAGTGGATCTGGACACCGCCATCGATCGGGCTCTTTCCGCCAGGGAATCAGGTGAGGCCGTCAGTATCGGCTGGCTCGGCAATGCCGTGGATATGCTGGAGAGGATGCTGGAAAGGGACATCGTTCCCGACATGCTGACCGATCAGACGTCGGCGCACGACGAACTGAACGGGTATGTGCCGCCCGGACTCGGTTTCGAGCAGGCGGAGGCGCTCAGGAGCAGTGATCCCGATCGGTATATCGAGCAGTCGTACCAGGGGATAGCCCGTCATGTCGAAGCCATGCTTGAACTGCAGCGACGGGGCGCGATCACCTTCGATTACGGCAACAACATCCGCGGACAGGCGAGTAAGGCCGGGGTCGTCAACGCCTTCGATTTCCCCGGCTTCGTACCCGCATTTATCCGGCCCATGTTCTGCGAGGGGAGGGGACCGTTCCGCTGGGTCGCGCTCTCCGGTGAACAGGACGACATCCTCAGGACCGACGACCTGGTGCTGGAACTCTTCCCGGAGGACGAGGTGCTGCGACGCTGGATAACGCTGGCCCGGGATCGGGTACCTCAGCAGGGTCTCCCGTCACGTATCTGCTGGCTCGGACTCGGGGAGCGGGCCCGCTTCGGAGTGGCGATGAACGAACTGGTCGCCAGTGGTGAGCTGAAGGCTCCAATCGTCATCGGCCGCGACCACCTCGACACCGGTTCAGTGGCCAGTCCCTACCGGGAGACGGAGGGGATGAAAGACGGCTCCGACGCGATCGCCGACTGGCCCCTGCTGAACGCCATGCTCAATACCGCCTCCGGCGCCACCTGGGTAAGCATCCACAACGGCGGCGGAGTGGGTATCGGTTTATCCACGCACGCCGGGCAGGTAATCGTAGCTGACGGTACTCCGGAAGCGGCGGCACGGCTCGAGCGGGTGCTCACGAACGATCCGGCGATAGGAGTGGTCCGGCACCTGCACGCCGGGTACGATGAGGCAGCCGTCGTCGCCGAAGAGCAAGGTAGCCGGTCCGCCGCGAAGGAAGACTCCAGTGCGCACAAAACCCTCAGCCGATCTCATCGCCACCGGGATCGGCCAGCTCTATACCGCCTGTCCCGCCGATTCTCCGGCGGGGGGGGACCCCGGCCTCGAACGGAGTACCTTCATTCCGGAACTCATTCCCGACGCGGCGCTGGCTTCTGCGGAGGGTAAACTCCTCTATGTCGGTCCGGAAGACGGACTCGAAGAGGCCGTAGAGCATTCCGCCGCGATCGTGGTCGAAGCCTCGGGAGGTCTGGTCACCCCCGGTCTCATTGACTGCCACACCCACCTGGTATTCGCCGGCTCGAGGCAGGATGAATATGCCCTGCGAA
>JALGWK010000359.1 GCA_025774205.1 bacterium | reverse complement strand
GAGGTCTACCGGACCAACGAGGAGGTCGCGGCCTGGTTGCGCGAGAACCGTATGTCGCTCGACCTGTCCGAGTACTATACCGTCTACTGGACGTGGGTCGAGAAGGCCCGGGAGTTCGTGCGGGTAAAGGGAGAGGGCAAGATTGTCCAGAGGCGTGGGGCTGATACCGTCGACTTCGGTGACGGCGGTCTGAGCCATGATACCATCGCCTTCGTGAAAAAGTACGGCATTGTCCCGGAGAGCGAGTTCACCCAGCCGGAGAACTCAGGCATCATGAGCCGGGAGGTCCTGGCTGTCATGCTGCAGGCCTACCAGGATAAGAACTGGAACGAGCGACAGGTCATCCAGCAGGTCCGGGAGGTTCTCGATCGGCACCTGATGGCGCCGCCACAGAGCTTCGAGTGGAACGACCAGACCTACACGCCGCGGCAGTGGGCCGACGACTACCTCAAGCTCGACTACGATAACTACTGGGAGATCACCTCCTACACCGACTGGCCCTTCTACACCCAGGGCGAACTCGACCTGCACGACAACTGGTGGGACTGCGACACCTACTACAACGTCCCGCTCGAGGCCTACCTACGGACCATGAATCGGGCCCTCGACCGGGGCTTTTCGGTCGCGGTCGACACCGACTGGGGGGACATGGGGGCCGACTGGAACGGCGCCGGCGCGGCCGTGATGCATCCCGAGATGATCTCGCCGCTGTTCATCGGCCAGGACACCCGGCAGGTCGATTTCGAAGAGGGACGCACCTCCGACGACCACCTGGTGCACGCGGTCGACCACCGGGTTGTGGACGGCTGGGACTGGTACCTGATCAAGAACTCTCACGGCACCGCCACCGGACGTCAGGGATACGTCTGGATGCGGAGTGACTGGGTAGCGATGCGGGTCCTGACGATCATGGTCCACAAGGACGCCATCGAGCCGGGTATCGTGGCGAAGTTCCAGCCGCCGAACTGATACCGGGCCGGGTAAGATTCTGCTCGTCGGACGCACTCAGAGATGAACCTGAATCGGGGAGTGTGCCATGGCGAGTGAACGATCGTTCACACCTGCGGTAGCGAAGTACTTGAAGGAACTGGCGGAGAACAACAACCGGGGCTGGTTCGAAGCGAACAAGCCCCGGTATCTCCAGGAGGTCCGCGACCCGGCCCTCCAGTTTATCAGTGAGTTTGGTCCCCACCTCAAGAAGATCACTCCCCATTTCAGGGCCGACCCCCGTCCGGTCGGCGGATCCCTCTTCCGGATCTACCGGGATACCCGGTTCTCGAAAGAGAAGACTCCCTACAAGACCCATGTCGGGATCCACTTCCGGCACGAACGGGCCAAAGACGCTCATGCCCCGGGGTTCTATCTCCACATCGAGCCGGGCGGCATCTTCGCCGGGGTGGGTATCTGGCGCCCCGAGGGTGAGGCGGTGAAGCAGATCCGGGGGGCGATCTTCGACGATCCGGCCGCCTGGAAGAGAAGCGCCCGCGGAAAACGGTTCAGGGAGCGGTTCGAGCTACAGGGTGAGTCCCTCAAGCGGGCCCCGAAGGGGTTCGATCCCGATCATCCTCTCCTTGAGGATCTGAAGCGGAAGGATTTCATCGGCGGTTGCCGATTGACGCAGAAGACCCTGACCGGACCGGGATTCGTTGAGGAGTTTGCGGCCATCTGCCGGGACGGCGGCCCCTTCATGAAATTCCTCTGCGGCTCCCTGAAAGTGGAGTATTGACCTGAGAGTGGAGTACTGAGCGGGATCTTATTCAAATATGGAGTGGATGATATTCAGTCCGGATACACCAGTCCTTCAACAGCAGAGACGATGCGGTACACGGTGGGTATGAATGCTCCGGTCTCCTCATCTAAAGCCAGACCCATCAGGCGTCCTTTCTTGAAGGTGCCGAACCAGAACGGCCAGCGGGAGTGACCCAGAAATTCTCCTTCAGGGCTCAGAACCATGAACAGGTAACCGGACGGGGGCTGGTCGGCTGAATACCGCTCAAGTACGCACAGCCAGTAGAAGCCGGCGTCGTCCCGATAGATCCTGTCCCAGAAGGCCTTCGTGTCCGGAATCTGGAGAGCATCCAGAACAGCCCTGGCATGATCGGGTCTCTGCTCCTTCGATCGCTCGTAATTATCCTGAGCTGTTTGCCGAACCTGTTGCCGATCTTCAGGTGTGACCAGTTCCGGTTCAAGGTCGAGCATGATGCGCTCAACGACCTCTCCCGCTGTGTTGAACCATGTCAGCTCCGGTTCGAGCCCCGTACTCATGAGGATTCCCCGTCCGGGGAAGAAGAACAGCTCAGGCTGACCGATGAACTCCATACGGTGGGCGCCGCCACCTGGCCCGAATTGGTATTTGTATCCCCAGGGCACAAGGGGGGTCTGGAGA
>JALGWK010000059.1 GCA_025774205.1 bacterium | reverse complement strand
CCCGAAATCGGAAAATTATCACGTGCCCGGGCTGTCTGGGCGTCCCAGTAGGCGTCAACGGGTACCTTCATCTCTCCCATGCTGTCGCGGGTGGCGCGTTCTTCATTCATCGCCAGGTCTCCTGATCGGTTCTGCCGATCGTTGGTATGACAGGGATCGGAACCCGTTCCTCTTCCGGGTCGGGAGTCAGGCCCGCAGGTCGACCGCGTTCCGGATCGCCCGGATGTGGTCGGGGGTTGTCCCGCAGCACCCGCACCCCGGCCTCGATCAGATCGGGCACCCGCTCGGCGAACATCTCCGGTGACTCGTTGTAGACGACCTCCCCATCCACGAGTTCGGGGAGCCCGGCGTTCGACTGGATGATGAGGGGTGCGTCAGTGACCTCCCGGAAAGCCCGGGCGACCTCGACCATCGTATCGAGCCCGTGGCCGCAGTTCGATCCCACTACCTCGACCCCTTCGTCGAGCAGTCTCGGCACGGCCTGCTCGATGGCGACCCCCATGATGGTACGGAATCCCTGCGGCGTCGGATCGAATGTCATGGTGGCCATGCAGGGCAGGTCGGGGGCCGCGGTCCGCACCGCCCTGACGGCGATCAGTGCCTCGACCAGGTCGGTCATCGTCTCGACACAGAGGAGATCGACGCCCGCTTCGGCCAGGATACCGACCTGATAGGTGTAGCCGGCTTCAACATCCTGCGGCGTGGTCTCGTTAATCACCAGCAGTTTGCCGGTCGGTCCGATCGAACCGGAAACGAGCGTATCCTCACCGGCAGCACTTCGAACCGCTTCGACCGCTGCCCGGTTGATCTCGACCACATATTCATCGAGGCCCGCTGTTGCCAGCTTGAGCGGTGAGGCCCCGAAGGTGTTGGTGTGTATGATATCGGAACCCGCCTCGACATAGAGCCGGGCGACATCCTCCAGGATGTCGGGGCGGGAGAGGTTGAGTTCCTCCGGACAGGTCTCGTAGCCGCCCTTCTGCTGCAGCATGGTCCCCAGGGCGCCGTCAGAGATGAGGATCCTGCCGGCTTCGATCTGCTCCCTGAATCGGTCCACTCGCTCACGCTCCTGGATCGGGTGCCGGTCCACCACTCCTGATGGACCTCATGTCATCATTCTCATACCGCGAGCGAAGCGATCCGCTCGCGGCAGCTCTTCGTCGCACAGTTCGCGCAGTAACCGAAATCGGGTACGAAGCGGTGTATCTCGACCGGTCCCGTCACGATCACACCGGAGACCGACTTCGACGGTCGCATGAGGCAGCTCTCGAGCAGCTCGATCCCGATCTGTCCGGGCTGGAGCCGCCGGAAGAGGGCTCGCTGACCACTCACATGCCAGCCGCAGTACCCGGGACTGTAAAGCAGACTCCCTATGCCGGGTGGATCCTCACCGGCCGGATCGAACCGTTCCAGGTGAGCCTGCATCATAACATCAGCCAGCCGGTCCGCTCCTCCCGAAGCCACCGCGTCGAAGATGGTCGCGAACGCAAAATCGTTCTCGTCGAAGAGTCGGGTGATGGTGTCGCTCACCTCCTGGCCCAGCGTAACGGCGGAGAGAGCGAGCCGGTCGGCGAGAGGGTAGATCGGACCGAGGACGGCCTCGGGATCGTTCATCCCCTCTCCGGGCCAGATCGTGTCGAACTCATCGACCGATATGACGGTCGATATGCCGCGGGGCGCCGCCGTACGGTGGAAGAGCTCGAAGGCCCGGTCGACCAGGTCGGAGATCCCGTCCGCCGGTTCTGTGTCTGCCGGATATCCGAGCAGACCGAGGACCGACGACCGGTCAGGTTCGATTCCCCTGGTGGCGCATTCATGGATGAACACAGACATGCTCCTTCTATACAGGCCCTGAAGGATGACCGCCATCCTGAAAATGGGTGCTGTCGGCGCGAGCCCGATTACCGTTCTTCATCGTGTCACATGGAAGCGGCACACTGTGACTGTGCCCGGGATCACTGGAGGAAACCGTCGGAGGACGGACGTCCACCGAGATTCCTGTCTGCAGCGAAGGACGACTGGTGGGGCTGATCGGAGATCGACAGGAGATTGACGGGAGGTCCCCTGACCGCCTGGGCACCCGGCGCATCGCGCTCCTCTGGGCGCCACTGGCCGCCACCTGGCTGATGATATCCCTGGAGGGCCCCTTCCTGGCGGCCATCATCGCGCGGATGCCCGATCCGAAGTTCAACCTGGCCGCCTACGGGGTAGCCTTCGCCTTCGCGATCATCGTGGAAGCGCCGGTGATCATGCTGATGAGCGCCTCCACCGCCCTGGTCGATTGTGCTCACAACTACCGGAAACTGAGGAATTTCACCGTCCTGCTGAACGTCATCGTGACAGCGGCGATGCTGATCGTGCTCCTTCGGCCGGTCTTCGATCTGATCGTGCGTGACTTCATGAACCTGCCTGACGAGGTCGCCGACCTGATCCATGGGGCGCTGATCCTGATGATCCCGTGGCCGGCCGCGATCGGTTTCCGGCGTTTCTACCAGGGCCTGCTGATCCGGGACAACCTCACCCGGCGGGTCGCCTACGGCACCATCATCCGGCTCTCATCAATCGTGCTGTCGGCGCTGCTGCTGCATGCATTTACTGACCTGCCGGGATCGCACATCGGCGCGGCCGCGCTCTCCATCGCGGTTACCATCGAATCGATCGCCAGCAGGCTGATGGTGCGGGGAACAGTCAACCGTCTGCTGAATGACGACGGGACCGGCGATTGCGAGTGGATCCTGAGCTACGGCGGGATCGCCAACTTCTATTATCCGCTGGCGCTCACCTCGGTGATCAGCCTGGCGGTCCACCCGGTGGTGACCTTCTTCATGGGCCACGCCCGGTACCCGTTGGAGTCGCTGGCAGTGCTGCCGGTGCTGAATGCGCTCACCTTCATTTTCAGGAGCGTAGGCCTGAGCTTCCAGGAGGTGGTGATCGTCCTCATCGGCCGGCACCGGGAGCACCTGGCCGAACTGGGCCGGTTCGCCCTCTGGCTCGCGATCGCCGCGACGGCGGTCTTAACCATCATCGCCTGGACACCGCTATCGCGGGTATGGTACGAGACGATCTCCGGGCTGAGCCCGGAACTCACCGACTTCGCTCTGGCGCCGACCCGCATCCTGATGCTGCTGCCGGCGTTCTCGGTACTCCTCTCCTTCCAGCGCGGCTTCCTCGTGCACGCCCGCAGGACCGGTCCGATCAGCTGGGCGACGGTCATTGAGATGGGCGGGATCGTGGCAGTGCTGTTGCTGACGATCCATGTGTTCGGGGCGGTGGGGGCCACGGCCGCGGCGATCGCCTTCATGGTCGGCCGGCTGGCCGGAAACATATTCCTGATCCCGCCCTGTCTCAGGGTGGCGCGCGGCGACACCAGGAGCCTGTCGGAGTAACCGGCGAACAGGCCGAAGATCAGAACGATATATAAAGCGTCACGATGCCGAAGGCAGGTATCAGGGGCTGTTCGGTCAGCATTCTCCCCCGTCTTCCCGACAGGTCGCTCAGCCAGACGTCTGCCAGCAGATCGCTGGTGAACACGAGCGAGGCGTATTCCGGGCTGTCACCGGTGTTGAACAGACGGAGCAGGAGTCCCTCGCCGTCGGGCGCCACGCTCAAAGAGGAGGCGACCACCCGGTCTGAACCGACCACCAGAAGCGGCTCCACCTCCGGTGTTCCAGGATCGACCGGGACCACGAGGAGTGGCTGGGTCGCCTCGACCCCGAAGCGGAGGGCAGCTCCCGGATCGAAGCCGGTGTGCGGCCGGATGGCGTACCTGAATGTGACCGGACCTTCCTGGTACGCCCGGAAGTTGGTCTCCCAATAGTTGTTCATGACATAGGAGAGGATGGTGGCCGAGGGAGCCACATCCTCCAGCCAGCCGGTCGCGATCGGGTCGGTGGTGATCTCCCCGATCTCCATCATGGGGGCATCGAGGCTGGTCCAGGTGACGCCGAAGTCATCGTTCGAGACATCGACCCAGCGCTGGACCGGGAAGAAGTTCCGGCAGGAGCCGGGGATCTGGTCGGGTCCGGGACGGTAATGCCCCCAGGCGGCGTCGATCCGAATAACCGGTTCGGGGATGTTGAAGGGGAACCTGAGGTGTAGTCCCTCCGGGTTGTATACACGCTCCTTGTCAAGGGTGTCGGTGATGTCGACCCTGCCGTGCCGGTCGATCAGTCTGATCCTCCGCGTGAGCTGTCGCAGTCCGGGAGCCTCCGAGGTGATCTCGATCGATGCCACCAGCGGACCCCGGTCGACCACGGTGATCGAAACCGGTCCCGACCTGGCCGGATCGTCCGGTGTGCGGCCAGCCACATGGAGGTACTCGTTCAGGCCGGCCCCGTCGGCGGTGTCGACAAGGTCGATCGGGATGCCGGCCGCCCGCAGGGATGAGATCGTGCCGCTCTCACCGTCGATGGTGACCGTGAGGAGGCTGTCGCGCATCGTGTTCCCCTCCACCACGACCCCGCCCCGGAGCCGCGGGTCGGGCAGCTCCCCGTCATCCGGTCCGAGGGTGAACCGTCTCGCGCCGAAGGCGGGGACAGAGGGAGCCAGGAACACCAGGTCGTGGTTCGCGAGCACCTGTGAAGGGAGGACGCTCCCCGAAGAATCCCGGACCTGGTTGCCTGCTCTGGGTACGTCCGCCGGGATCGTGACCACCTCGGTCCGGTCCCACGAGCAGGTGTTGAAGACATCGATCGTCGTCACCGCCGAGGGATAGTCACCTGAAATATCCGCCAACAGGGACTCGCCGAGGAACAGACCGAGTATCGATCGTGATCGTTCGTCAGCTTCAAGAGCATATTCCCGCTTGAACTCCCACTGCTGGCGGGTGAACTCACTCTCCGGGTCGCTGATACTGTCCCATGAACCCCAGGTATGCTCGGAGTAGAGAAGTACGTTGCGCCAACCTTCAGTGATGTAAGCGGTCAGACTTGCGGAGAATTCCGCGTCAGTTCCGAGGCCCGTCACCACCACATCGGAGGGGGCTGTCCGGGGAGTCTCCTGCGCCCTGAGCATCGCCCGGAGGGCCTCGGCCTGCACCAGCCGCTCGGCCGAAGCGCGGTTCATGGCGGTCTCCAGCGCCGAAGAAGCGGCCCCGTCCTCCCAGTAGCCGGTGAGGTCACCCCGCCTGACGGGCAGGGTGTCGCCGTATCGGCGCTCGAACTCGCCCATCATCTCCGAGGTGGTCGAGATGATGAGACGGGGGGTGACGTAGCGATCGTTCCACTCCCTTACGAAATCGGATAGTCCCGGATCGGGGGGGCCGTTGTCCGATCCGATGTTGTAGTGGAAGGAGACCATCTCATACGGCCAGCCGGAGGCGTCGAGGTCCCTCAGGTAGGAGAGGAGGGGGCCGCTCTGGAGGTGGGTGCGGATCGAGGTCGCTCCGAGCCCGGTGTGGAACCACGAGTAACCGCGACCGGCGACCCAGCAGAGGACCCGTTCATTGCCGGAGGGGGACTCCCACCAGAAGGGACGGTCGCCCAGTTCCCGGATGATCGACCCGATCCGGTGGCCGGTGTTGGTACCGATCGAGAAGTAGCGGATCCCGCTTTGCGCCATGGCCGGCACCAGGCCCCAGGTGTAGCCGGGGATGTCGATGATCATCGCCGCGTCGATGGTGACGCCGGTCTCCTCCGAGAGATCGCGGGCGGCATCGAAGAGCCGTAACAACTCCTCCGGCCGGCAGAGACCGGTGAGCACGTTGGCGTAGAGTCCGTCGATTCCGATCCATCCCTCCCGGATCGCCTCGTAGAGCTGATCCCGCTCGAACCAGGCCGCCCGGCGCAGGTATTCATCGACCGCCCAGACCACTTCGGTGTTCCAGCGGAAACGGGAATCCTCCGGGTAGTCACGGGTTTGCCGTCCGAGCTCGATCGCCTGCTTGAGGTTCTCCGACTGGATCCGGATGACCTCCTCCTGGACGTGGGTGTAACCGATGTCGACGTGGGAGTGGTGGAGGAGGTACATCTCCCGGTGCTCGACCGGCGCAAGGGTGAAGGTCCGCTCCCGGACGGGATAGCCCTCGATCGCGACCTCGACAACCACTTCGGCTGGTTCCTCGACGGCGGGGAGGGAGGTGTTGAGCGAATTGTAGCCGAGAGCGACCGGAAGCCGGCCGATCTCGCGGCCGGCCACGCGTATGACCGCCTCCGACGGTTCACCCAGGTGTTCGACATCGACCCGGATCAGTTGATGAATCCCGTCCGCTTCACGCACGAGGGCCGGTTCGGGGATCAGGGTGACCTGCTGGGCGACCCGGTGTTCGAAGGTCATGTACCAGTCGTTGCTGCCGGCCTGTTCCCCGACCACGCTGAGCGAGAGCGATTCCCCGGGAACCAGGCGCCGACGCGGCATCTCCAGGTACATGTAACCCATGAGATCGTCGTAACGATCGGTCATGACCGACCGGAAACCGAGTCGGGCACCCTCACCATCAGAGATCTCCCACTCCTCAGGCGCGCCGTCATGCATGGTTGAGAAGGTGAAGGCCCGCTCCCCGTCGATACTCAAGTGGAATTCATGAGCCGCCGGCGGTCCGCGCTGGATCCCGCACATCCAGACAAAGATCGCGGAGGGCGAGTCGAAGCCCCCGGGCAGGGGGGCGGTCTCCCAGGCGATCTCCATGAGGTGTTCGGTCGCGCGGGAGAGCAGGGAGGTGCCCACATCGGGATGGGGGGAGTGGTAGACGAAGGGATCGCCGAGGAGCGATCGGGTATAACCGTTCAGGTAGGCGGCAGGCTGGAGATCCCAGAGAGCAATCGGTTCACGCTCTGTTCCTGACGGGGAGAAGCGCTGAGGGTGGGAACACGACGAGATCGTCAGGAGCGGAATCGCCAGGAAGGAAAAAGCCGCGAGGAGCGCGGTCCTGATTACCGTTCGGTTGACCGACCGCTGCATGCCGCTCCTTTTCGTCCGGTGGCGGCCGTCCGGGGGGAGAGGTCGTTCCGGTTCTACCCCTGCTTGTCCCAGCAGTAGGTGCAGACCTTCTCCCGCGGCAGGCCGATCGCCTCGATGAGATCATCGAGACGCTGATAGGTGAGTGTAGTCAGTTTCAGCCGGTCACGCACCTTCTCGACCATGGCTTTGTACTCGTCGGTGTCGGGATCTGAGTAGGCGGGGGGAACTTCCTCCGCAGTGCCTTCCAGTTCGGCCAGCGCGCGTCGTCCTGCCAGGTCGAGTTCCGATCTCGAGCGGGAGAAGTTGAGGTAGCGGCAGCCGTGCACCAGCGGCGGACAGGCCGGGCGCATGTGGATCTCTTTGGCGCCGCCCTCGTAAAGACGCTGCACCGTGTCCTGCAGCTGGGTGCCCCGGACGATCGAATCCTCACAGAAGAGGAGGCTCTTCCCATCGATCAGGTCGGGGACCTGGATCAGTTTCATCTTTGCCACCAGGTCGCGGATCGTCTGATCCTGCGGCATGAAGCTGCGCGGCCAGGTCGGCGTGTACTTTACATAGGGGCGTCCGTAGGGGATCCCCGATTCCTGGGCGTATCCGATCGCGTGACCGGTGCCGGAATCTGGAATACCGCAGACCATGTCGACCTTCACGTCGGGATCCTCGCGTCGGGAGAGGGCCGCGCCACATCGATAGCGGACCTGTTCGACATTGATCCCCTCGTAGTGGGAGGCAGGGTAGCCGTAGTAGACCCAGAGGAAGGCGCAGATCTTCATCTCTTCGCCCGGCGGCTTCATCTGTTCGACGCCATCCTCGGTCATCCGCACGATCTCACCCGGACCGAGGTCGCGCTCCCAGGTGAATTCCAGATTGGGGAGGGCGCACGTCTCCATCGTGACAGCCCTGGTGCCGTCTTCCTTCTTCCCCAGGATCACCGGCGTCCGTCCCAGCCGGTCGCGCGCGGCGTAGATACCCTCGTCGGTGAGGAGGAGAATGGAACACGATCCGTCGATCGCCTCCTGGGCCGCCGTGAGACCTGCGGTGAAGGAGTCCTCCTGGGTGATCAGCATCGCTGTCACCTCGGTGGGGCTGGTGGTCGCACCGCTCATCTCCGACAAGAAGGCCCGTCGCTCAGAGAAAGTCTTCTGGATGATCTCCTCGATGTTCTGGATGACGCCGACGGTTACAATCGCGAACGTTCCCAGGTGAGAGCGGATGATGAGCGGCTGGTCGTCGTGGTCGCTGATCACGCCGATCCCACGGTTGCCGTGCAGTTTCGAGACATCGTTCTCGAATTTGGAGCGGAAGGGGGTGTTGGTGATGTCGTGGATGAAGCGGACAATTCCGCCTGAATTCTTCGTCGCGAGTCCTCCGCGCATCGTTCCCAGGTGGGAGTGATAATCGGTCCCGAAGAAGAGATCGGTCACGCAGTCATCGGCAGCGGTGACTCCGAAGAATCCGCCCATGGTGGTCCCCCTGTCGAGCATCCTGGTGGGTGAGGTGTGCCGGCGGCACCTCCTATGTCTAATGCACATTCCCGACATCCGCCGA
>JALGWK010000058.1 GCA_025774205.1 bacterium | reverse complement strand
AGAAGACCGTACTCGTCGTCGATGATGAACCGAATGTGCGGGAGTACCTGGCCCAGATCCTCCGAGATGCAGAGTTCAATGTCCTGACGGCATCGGATGGGAATGAAGCCCTGCAGCTCATCAGAGAGCAGCGGCCTGACTTCATTTCCCTCGACCTGGTCATGCCGGGCAAGAGTGGACACAAGCTCCTCTATGAATTGCGGAAGGACAAGGATCTCTCCCGAATCCCCGTGCTCATCGTCACGGCCCATGCCCAGGACGAACTGGGGAAGGACGACCTCGACGACATCATGGAGAACCGGGTCATCTCCGGCCCGGGGACTTACCTCGAGAAGCCGGTGCGACCGCTCGACTACGTCCGGAGCGTTCAGCGGGCGCTGGGACTGGAAGAGGCGCCGGATGACGAGGAGCGGATCAACCTGCAGGAAGAACTCGAAGAGCAACTGACGAAAGCCGAGCCGCATGCCCTTCGACGCGCCCTCGAAGCATTAAGAGGCAAGAGCCCGCCAGATGCGTAAATCGGAGGCAATCTGTCCAGTTCCTGAATCGGTGATACAGGTAACAGTTTCGAATCAGAAGGAGAGCTGAGATGTCGAGCACCGGAGAAACGAAGAAGATCCTGATCGTGGATGATGAACCTGACGTGGTGAGTTATCTGGAGATGCTCCTCCGAGATAACGGATACGAGACCGTTTCCGCCTCGAATGGGAGAGAGGGCATCGAGGTCGCCCGTCAGGAAAGACCTGACCTGGTAACGCTTGATGTCTCGATGCCGGAGGCCTCCGGAACGCGGTTTTACAGGGACATCAGGAGTGATTCCGATCTTGCTTCCATACCGGTGGTCATCGTGACGGCGGTGACCGGGTATGGAGGTGACAAGTACGGCTATGAAAAGTTCCTGAGCGGTCGCCGGCTGGTACCACCGCCCGACGGATTTTTCCCCAAGCCGATAGACCCGGAACCGTTCCTGAAAACGATCACCGAACTCCTGAAAATCTGATCAAGGGTGGAGCGTTTACATTACCTCCACCACCGGCCACCACCGCGGCCCCGACCGCTACCAAGGCCCCGACCGTTACCAATGCCCCGACCACCGCCGAAGGCAATCGGACGCTGGCCGACCGGCTGGCCGGTCAGATCGCAGACACCATCCTGGTTCCGGTCGTTCCAGGCGTAAGGCACACCACCCCGTCCGCGGCCATAGAGCATCCCCGCCTGACCGGTAACCTGTCCGGCGAACTGGCTGACCATGGTCCCACGACCGCGATCGCCGCCGAAGGCGATCGGACGCTGGCCGACCGGCTGGCCGGTCAGATCGCAGACACCATCCTGGTTCCGGTCGTTCCAGGCATAGGGCACACCACCCCGTCCGCGGCCATAGAGCATCCCCGCCTGACCGGCAACCTGTCCGACGAACTGGCCGACCTGGGCCCAGCGGCCCCGACCGCCGCCGAAGGCAATCGGACGCTGGCCGACCGGCTGGCCGGTCAGATCGCAGACGCCGTCCCTGTTCAGGTCATTCCAGGCGAAGGGTATCCCACCCTGGCCGCGGCCGTAGACCACTGGCGGCTGATTCTGCTGCGGCGGTTCCTGAGACTGCACAGAGGCGAATGACACTATCCCACATAGAAGAACAGCTGCCGAAATCAGACATATCCTCGTCTTCAACATGTCCCTCCCTTGATTGTTCCCCCCCGGCGTGGACTTGATGAACTCGTCTCGCTGCGGGTGAGCCACACAGTCCGGATACGCATCCTTGCCTGGCCACCCGACGGTCCACTGCAACTTAAGATATAATGACTATAGACACATAGTCAATAGGATAGAGCATTCTCCAGGACAGGACATTCTATCATTACACTCGCGTCATCAGCGCGGTGACTGGCGACGATGCAGTCCTGATCGTCACCGAACCGGGCAATTATTATTGACAGGCGATAATGATCACATTTATTGATATTTAACATTAGGAGTTGCAGATATATGAATATGCAAAACAATAAACCACCAGATGTTTTCGCCCTGCAGGCCAGATTCTGCGGGATCTTCTCCAATGCGGCACGCCTGAGGATCCTCAACCTCCTTGGGAAGAGAGAACTCTGCGTCGGCGACATAGCGAACGAACTCGGAATGTCGATGTCTGCTGTTTCCCAGCACCTGGCGATCATGAAGGACCGCAGCGCAGTCTCCCAGCGGCGCGACGGGCATAACGTTTTCTACCGCGTACGGAACCAGAAGTTCCTGCGCGGATCGGTGCTTATGCAGGAAGGGCTCCTGGAAGAGCTCGAGAAGTCGGGGAGGCTCCTCGACCACGCTGTTAAAGACTGATCTGGCGGCACGCCCGCCCCAACAGAGGAAGTGACATGGACACGATGGAACTGACGAGTCTGGAAGCGGCAAAGATGGTCGACGCGCGCGGCAGCGCCTGCCCCGGCCCCCTCCTTGAAGCCAAGAAAGGTATCGGTGGAGTCCCGGTTGGCGGGATCCTCGAGATCCGCTCGAATGACCCCGGTACCAGAAGCGATATCCCCATCTGGGCGAACAAGGTGGGCCATGAATTCCTGGGAGCGCTCGAGGCCGACGAAGGCTACGACCGGCTGTTCGTGAAGCGCGGCAAGTAGCACCGTGGGGACCGACCGGATCCTTATCCTGGCCTCGGCGGCCTGTGCCTATCCCGGCGCCGACGCCGTGGGCCAGGCTCATCTGAGCTACCCGGCCAACACCTTCGTGCTTCGGGTCCCATCCCCCGTCGTCTTCCCCGAGTCATTCTACTATGACAGCTTCGAGAAGGGGATAGGGGGGATCATCGTCATGTCGTGCGGAGTGGAGTGCCCCTATGAGGGCGCATACGAGAAGCTGGCAGCCCGGATCGATCGGGTGTCACTGGGGCTCAAAGAGCAGGGCATCAATCCCCGCCGCCTGAAACTGACCTCGATATGCACGGTCTGCACGAAGTCGTTTCTCAAGGAAGTGGCCGACATGAACTCGATCCTGGCCTACGAAGGGGCGGAAACATGAACCGCGCGGCGTCCACTGAAACCGTCGACACGCTCGTAATCGGCGGCGGCATCGCCGGCCTGCAGACCGCCCTCGATCTTGCCGACCTCGGATTGCAGGTCGCCATTGTGGAGAAGGAGCCCAGTATCGGCGGGAAGATGATCGGCCTGTCGAAGGTCTTTCCCACGCTCGATTGTGCCAGTTGCATCACCACCCCGAAGATGGCAGCGACAGCGCACCACGAGAACATCCGGATCCTCACGCTGGCAGAGGTGGAGTCGGTCACCCGGCACGACGAGGATTTCTCCGTCCGCGTAACCCTTCAACCGCGCTATGTGGACGAAGATCTCTGCATCGGGTGCCGCCTTTGTGAATACGCCTGCGACGCGGATGTAGCCGACGAATTCGAGGGCGGTCTTTCGGCGCACCGGGCGATTTACATCCCCTTCACCAATGCGATCCCGCAGCTGGCGATCCTCGACCCCATGGAATGCAATCTCTGCGGTCAATGTGCCGTGGCCTGTCCGACGGACGCGGTGGTCTTCGATCAGAAGCCGCGCGAGATCGAGATAACGGCCCGTTCTGTGGTTGTCGCAACCGGCTTCGAGACGACTCCCATGGGAGCCAAGGAGGAGTACCGGGGTAACGAGATCGTAAATGTGATCTCGCCTCTCACCATGGAGCGCCTGCTCGCGCCTCACGGACCCTACGGACGTGTCCTCCGCCCGGCCGACGGAAAAGTCCCCGATTCCGTGGCCTTCGTGCAGTGCGCCGGTTCACGGGACAGGAGCCTGGGTGTTCCCTACTGTTCCCGTGTCTGCTGCATGTACGCCATCAAGCAGGCGATGCTCCTGTCGGGCGCGCTGCCGTTCGCGGACATCACGATCTACTACATGGACATCCGGGCCTTCGGAAAGGGCTACGAGACCTTCTTTCAGAACGCGTCAGCCATGGGGATCGAGTTCGTGAAGGGAAAGGTGGCCCGCATCGACGAAGCCGGGGACCGTAACGTAGAGGTCCGCTTCGAACACATCGACGAACTGGGTCAGGTCGAGGAGCGTACCCACGATCTCGTGGTCCTCTCTCTCGGCATGCTGCCGGCGGCGGATCTTCGGGACCGGATGCCGATCAGTGTGAGTTCTGACGGCTTCGTGACGGTACCGAAGCCAACCATCGAACCCTGCCGAACGAATGAACCGGGGATCTTCGTCGCGGGAACCGCGGCCGGACCGAAGGACATCGTCGACGCGATCGCGGAAGCGGGAGCGGCCGCCATGGCCGTCTCGGGCTATCTGAAGAAGAGGGAACCGGCAGGCGACGCGGTCTGTGCGGTTTCCGCCGGAATGGAAATCCGATGAACAGTGAAGAAGTGAAGATCGGCGTTTACATCTGCCACTGCGGAGGGAATATCTCCGACAAGGTTGATGTGGAGAAGGTGGCCGAAGACGCAGGTAATCTCCCCGATGTCACGGTCTCACGGACCTACACCTTCATGTGCGCGGATCCCGGGCAGGAACTGATCGTCGAGGATATCGAGAAACACGGACTGAACCGGATCGTCGTGGCCTCCTGCTCGCCGAGCCTGCATGAGACCACCTTCCGGAGCGCGGTGGTGCGGGGTGGACTCAACCAGTTCCTCTATGAGCATGTCAACATCCGTGAGCAGGTCAGCTGGGTGCATGCGAGCACCGGAGAGGCGACCGCGAAGGCCACGACGCTCGTCCGGGCCGCGATCGCCCGGGTCCGCCATCACGAACCCCTCTCCCTGATCAGGGTCGGAGCGACTTCGCGCGCGCTCGTGCTGGGTGGCGGGGTTGCCGGCCTTCGTGCCGCCCTCGATCTCGCGGTTTACGGACTGCCCGTGACCATCGTCGAAAAGAGCTCCCGACTCGGCGGCCAGGTCGCTGAATTCGGCACCGTCTTCCCAACCGGTGAGAGCGGAGCGGAACTGGTTCGTACGCTGGTCAGGGACGTTTCGGCCCTGGAAGAGATCACCGTTCTGACCGGTGCCCGCGTGACCGGCGCAACCGGCTACGTGGGGAATTTCACCGTCATGGTGGAACAGGAGAGAGGCGACGGATCGACGGAGGACCTCGAGATCCCGGCTGGAGCCGTCATCGTGGCCACGGGCTCCAGGCCCTACGAGCCGGATATGGGGGAGTTCGGGTTCGGACAGTTCCCCGAAGTAGTGACACTGCCTGATTTTATCCAGATCCTCAATGAGACCAGGGCTGATGGCGATCTTACCGTGAATGGAAAGATGATCCGGCGGGCAGCTTTCATTCACTGCGTCGGCAGCCGGCAGATCGAGGGGATCCAAAAACCGAAACCGGGCCGTCCCCTGAACGAGAACTGCTCCCGGATCTGCTGCACCGCCACACTGAAGGCTGAAAGTGATCTCATCGAGAAATTCCCCGGAGTATTCGTCTACGATCTCTACCGTGATATCAGGACCTACGGCCGTAACCACGAAGAGATCTACGAGCGAGCCTCGCGCGATGGTGTGTCCTTCCTCTGCTATGAGCCGGCAACACCGCCGGTGGTAACAATGGCAGCACCCGACGATACCGGGAACCTGCTCATCACCGTCAAAGACAACCTGACCGCAGGTATGGAGATAGAGGTAGCCGTCGACCTGGTTGTACTGGCGGTCGGGATGGAGCCGGCCGATGTCGGTCCCCTGGCGGAATCACTGAAACTCCCTGCGGGCGCGGACGGTTTTCTCCAGGAGGTCCACCCCAAGCTCCGTCCGGTCGAGATGGCGGTGGCGGGGGTGGTCCTGGCGGGAACCTGCCAGAGCCCCCGCGACATCGAAGAGAGCTGTGCTTCCGCCTCCGCCGCGGCAGTGAAGGTTGCAGGCCTGTTGACAAGGGGACATGTCGATCTGGAACCCTATGTGGCCCGGGTGAACGCCGACCGTTGCGAGGGCACCGGGATCTGCCTGTCACAGTGCGAATACGACGGCGCCCTCAAGATCGTTGAATCCGTGATCGACGGCAGGGCCATCCGTAAAGCGGTCGTGAACGAGGCGCTCTGCACCGGCTGCGGAGCCTGTGTTGCGGTGTGTCCGACCCGCGCGATCGATATCAATGGCTGGACGCTCGATCAGTTCGAAGCCATGGTCGACGCGATGTGTGCCGACCCTGTGGAGGTAGCCAGTGACTGAAGACAGGAAGGTGATGGATCCGGAACTGAAGGAATTCCTGAAGCGGCTCCGTAATGAGCGTCCGGACCAGGTGGATCGTGCCCGGGAACTGCAGAAGGAGAAGAAATCGATCCGCCGGAAGGTGAAGCAAGCCCTGGCCGGGGAACCGGTCACGGTCCCGACTGTGGCTCGTGAAGCCGGAATCGATCCGGCTACAGCTCTCTGGCACATCTCCGCCATGAAGAAGTACGGACTGGCGGTCGAGGAGGGCATGGACGGAGACTGGCCTCTCTACCGATTGGCGGATTCCCCGGAGGATGAAGCATGAGTCTGCGCGCCGACCCCACCCTCATCTCCGAGATCGAGCGCTTCGGTGCCGCCGACGTCAGTGCCTGCTTCAACTGCGGTAACTGCACCGCGATCTGCCCGCTCTCGAAAGGGGAGACGGTCTTCCCCCGGAAGGTGATCCGCTACCTGCAGCTGGGACTCACTGAAAAGCTGGAAGCGTCCCCGGAGCCATGGCTCTGCTACTACTGCGGAGAGTGCTCCGAGACCTGTCCCCGGGAAGCCAACCCGGGGGAGATCATGATGGCGACGCGCCGGTGGCTCATCTCCCGCTACGACTGGACCGGTATCGCACGGAAGCTCTACACATCGAAGGTCTGGGAGGTCGGCCTGACCCTGGCCGTCAGCCTCTTCGTGGTGCTCCTGTTCGTCCTCTTCCACGGGCCGATGCTCACCGATCGAGTCTCCCTGAACACGTTCGCGCCGGTGAAGTGGGTGGAGTACGGCGATTGGATCATGGCGGCAACCCTCAGTTTCTTCCTGCTTACCAACGCCTGGAGGTTGCGCAGGTTCGTGATGGGTGACGTCAGAGCGGGGCCGTCCATCTACCTTTCGGAGATCAGTACGTTCCTCAGTCATGCCATGACACAGAAGCGGTGGCGGGAGTGTGATCACTCGAGGATGCACTGGCTGAAGCACTTCCTGCTGGTGACCGGTTACGCGACGATGCTCATCCTGATCATGGTGCTGCTGCGGTGGTTCCAGACGGACGGCTGGAACGTGACCTCTCTCTTCGGGTACTACGCGACAGCAGTGCTTCTCTACGTCAGCGCGGACATGATGATCGGCCGCCTCCGAAAGCGCCACGAGATCCACAGGCATTCCCATCCGACTGACTGGATGTTCCTGATCCTGCTGTTCCTGACTTCACTGACCGGGATTCTTGTTCACCTCCTGCGGATGGGAGGCATGCCGGTTCCGACCTATGTGATGTATGTCATCCACCTGGCCGTGGCTGTGCCCATGCTCGTGGTCGAGGTGCCTTTCGGGAAATGGGCTCACCTGCTCTACCGCCCGCTGGTGATATACCTGGTCACCGTGAAGGCGAAAGCGAAGTCGACCGTGGAAGCCACGGAGACCGTACCTGTAACAACGTGATAGACATGAGAAAGAGATAGACGATGGCTGAAGAAACTACTGAGAAGATGCTCATCATCGCCACCTTTGGACCGGAAGATCCTGAACGGGCATCGTTCCCCTTTGTGATGGCGAACGCCGCCCTGGTGATGGATGTAGAGGTGTCGGTCGCCCTGCAGGGTGTCGCGGTGCTGGTGGCGCAGAAGGGCATCGCGGACCATATCTTCGCCGCGAATCTCCCGCCGTTGAAGGAGCTGGTCGCGAATTTCTTCGAACTGGGTGGGAAGATGCTGGTCTGCACCCCCTGCCTGAAAGAACGGGAGATCGGCCCCGAGCTGCTCATTGAAGAAGCGGAGATGGTCGCTGCGGCCCGTGTTGTGACAGATTCCCTGGAGGCGACCTCGACCCTCAGTTACTGAGTGTACTCGACATGCGATGAACCGGCCTTCGATTCCACCGGCCGGCGTGAACGTTGTACTACCGATTCCCTCACCCCGCGCCCCGATTGCGGGAAAGGGAGATCAACTGCTCGGAAAGGAGCATATCATGGAACCGGATGAGAGGCTCGAGGCAAGCACAGAGACCCACAAACCGGCACGGCCCATGAAGTTTTTCAAGGATAAGGATGGCTGTGGATGGCTGTGTGACAAAGACGTC
>JALGWK010000057.1 GCA_025774205.1 bacterium | reverse complement strand
GCCGCCGGGCTGCCGATCGAGGCGATCCAGGACGCCGAGGAGATCATGATCCCCGAGGACATGCTGGGGCGCCGGCGGACCTTCGCCCTGGAGGTGCAGGGGAACTCGATGATCGACGAGGGGATCCACAACGGCGACCACGTGGTGGTCGAGGAACGGAACACGGCCGAGAACGGCGAGACCGTGATCGCGATGCTCCCCGGCGGGGAGGTAACGCTGAAGCGCTACTTCCGGGAGGGGAAGATCATCCGGCTCCAGCCGGCCAACGACAGCCTGCACCCCATGATGGTTCCAGAGGAGGACCTCCGCATCCAGGGGGTCGTGATCGGGGTTCTGCGTCGCTATCGACGACGCGTTGTCTGAGTGCCCGGTCACGCAACAACCGTGGCATGACACGCGCGAGCCCGAACAGAGTCTGAGTAGCAGAGGAACCAGGGAAGGGAGGTAGGACCGGCACGAGAGGGGCTCTTTTTTTGCCCTGAATTATCGCCTTTTATTCGCCTTTCAGGGAGAGGCGACTGACGCAGGGGGAGACAGACGTGGCGCAACGGAACGGGGGGCAGCTGCTCCCTCTGGACGATCGGGAGGCGGAAGGTCTCCAGCACGAACTGGCCGATGACCCCGCCGCCAACTTCTTCCGGGTGACAGGCCCGGTCGAGGCGGCCGAAGGCAGGCCGCCGCTGAGGCGCGGGGACACCCTGGTCGCGCTGGAGGGATCTCCACCCCGCGAGGGGGACCTGATCGTGGTCCAGCTCGAGGGGAACGGGTTTCTGCTGGGGACCAGCAGAAAGGGGGGGACCTGGTGCCTGCTCACTTCGGGCGCCGCGGTCCCCCTCAGACTATCGGGGGGAGGAGTCCGGATGGCGGGGGTGGTTGTGGGCGTCCTGCGGAAGGTGCCGTTCTCGGGATCGGCTGGAGAAGGGTGAGGCGGAGTCACCGTCAGGAGCGGTCCGCTCCCCGATATGTACCATATGGGACACACATTTAAAACGTTACCACAATGTGTGATAACCAGTGCGAGTTGATGTGATACTTGAGTTGCGTGTGAGGAAATCTTGGAAGATGTCGTCCCGTTCATTATATATGGGTGTCAGCCGTGCGGGGCTTGACTGGAAGAGGCCGGAGAGTTCACCAGGAGGAGCAGGAGTATATGACCTTCACACACTATATCGGTGTGGATTACAGCAGCCAGGACCGGAAGCAGAAGACCTGGGTGGCAGTGGGCCGGAGGACCTTCATGGGGTTCGACCTGATCCGGCTGGAATCGATCGGACGGGACGGCCTGCCCGACCTGCTCCGGGAATACGCTTCCTCGCGGGTCCTGCTGACAGTCGATTTCCCCTTCTCCTGGCCGGTGGACTTCATCGCGAACCTGATGGGCGAACCCCCCCGTTCGTGGCTGTCGATGGCCGAAGAGGTCCAGCAGAACTGGACCATGAAGAAGATCGAGAAGAAGCGGGACCCCTTCGTGAGGAAGAACGACATCACGCTCCGCCTCACCGACAGCTACCTCAAGACCACCAGCCCCCTGCAGAACACCTATCCCGACCTGATGACCATGGTCTGGTACGGCATGAAGACGCTCGTGAACCGGCCGCCCACCTACCGGGTACTCCCCTTCGAGCGTCTCGAGCCGAGCCACTCGCTGATCCTCGAGGTGGCCCCGGAGGTCACCCTCGAGAAGCTGGGCATCGCCCACACTCTCTACCACGGCGAGAGCCAGAACACCATCGATCGGCGGAAGGATATCCTCCGCCAGCTCCACCTGAGCAACCTGGTGCCGATCGACACCAACAGCCAGTTCTATGCCGACGCGATCAAGAACGACGACGCCCTCGACGCCATCATCTGCGGCCTCACCGGCACCTTCTTCAGCGCCGACGCCAGCACCCTCGGCGTGAAGCTGGCCGTGCCCGGCCCGAACGAGATGCGTCGGGTATCACTCGAAGGCTGGATTTACTACCCGACACTTGCCTGACCGACCCAGGCAGGTCTTTCCGACAGTTCCGTAGTTCAACCTCCTCGAAATCTGTGCGGCACCATGAGTGAGCGGGCGATCGTGCACCTCGACCTCGACGCCTTCTACGTGGGGGTGGAGCAGGTGGCCGATCCCGCCCTCAGGGAGCGCCCGGTGATCGTGGCGTTCGGCGGGGTCTACGCGCCCCGGACGGCGGTGGCCTCCTGCTCCTACGAGGCCCGCCAGTCGGGGGTGACCTCGGGCATGGCGCTCAAAAGGGCGCGGAAGCTCTGCCCTGAGGCGGTGGTCCTGCCCGGCAATCCGGATCTCTATATGCGCGCCTCGCAGGCGCTCTTCGGCATATTGCGCGATTACAGTCCGGTGATCGAACCGGCCAGCCAGGATGAGGCCTACCTCGACCTGACCGGCACCACCCGGCTCTTCGGCATCCCCGCCGACGTGGGGAGCCGCATCCAGCGGGAGGTCCACACCCGCCTGCGGCTGAGCGCCTCGGTCGGTCTGGGAAGCAACAAGCTGCTGAGCAAGGTGGCCGCCGGGTGCGTGAAGCCGGCCGGGTTCTGCGACGTGAGTCCCGGCTGGGAGTCCGCTTTCCTGCGTCCCCTGCGTGCCCGCCGCCTCCCCGGGGTAGGGGAGAAGACCGAACGGCGCCTCCTCGATTTCAACCTGCGTCTCTGCGGCGAGGTGGCCGGAGTGCACACCCGCTATCTCGAAATAGCCTTCGGGGTGAACGGGCGTCTCCTGAGCGAGCGGTCGCGGGGGGTCGACTGCTCGCCGGTGCAGCCGCAGGGGCCGGTCCGCTCGGCCGGGGCCTCGATGACCTTCGACGTGGACACCAACGACCAGCGGGCCGTGGAGGCCACCCTGCGGCGACTCGTGGAGCAGGCCGTGGGGCGTCTCCGCCGCACAGGCCGGGCGACCCGGACCGTGGCGGTGCGGCTGCGGTTCTCCGACTCGATCGACTCCGTCCGCCAGTGCACCCTGGCCATGCCCACCGACCTGGAACGGGATATCGCCCCGGCCGCGCGCGATCTCCTCGAACGGCTCTGGGAGCGGCGGGTGCGGGTCCGGCAGGTGGGGGTACGCCTGACCGGGCTCACCGGCGGGCTGGAACAGACCGACCTCTTCGACGACCTTACCGGCGCCGACGGCTGGACCCCCACCAGGGCGCAGCGGGGGCGGGCGCTCTCGGGGGCGGTCGACCGCATCCGGGATCGCCACGGGTTCTGGACCATCTCCTCGGGGCGCGCCGTCGGCGCCCCCCGGGGCCAGATGGACCCCGGCCGGGCGGAGTGTGCCTGACCATGGGGTTCGCCCACCTCTCCGTCAGTTCCAGCCACTCCTTCCTCAGGGGGGGGAGCACTCCCGGGGATCTCTGCGAGCAGGCCGCCCGCCTCGGGATGGAAGCGGTCGCGATCACCGACATCAACGGTCTCTACGGGGTGGTTCCCTTCGTGCAGGCAGCCGGCCGGGCGGGTATCCGCCCGATCGTGGGGGTCGACCTCCGGGAACGACTCCCAGGGCCCGCCGGCAGCGACGCCGACGGCACCGAGTCTTCCCGCTCCCGGCGGGGATTCATCGAGGGAGCGGAGGGTAACGGAGCAGGGGGAGGTGATCGGGGTGGTCGGGAGGGCAGGCCGCGCCGGGCGGTACTGCTGGCGGGATCGCAGGCGGGGTACGCCGAGCTCTGCCGGCTCGTGAGCGAGCGCCACCTCCGGAAGAATTTCGACCTGCTGGAAGCGCTGATCGGGCGGGGCCCCGGGGTGGAGGTGCTCTCCGACGACCCCGACCTGCTGGCCAAACTTGTTGCAGCACGCGACACCGAGGGGCACTCGCTCGCCCTCTGCGCCTGGCGGCCGTGGCGGCGCGTGCTGGTGGAGGCGCAGAGGCGCCGGCTGATCGAATCGGGAGTGCGGCCGGTCGCGACCAACGAGGTCTGGTTCGCCCACCCGTGGGATCACTGGCGGCACCACCTGCTCACCGCGATCGGTCTCAACGCGGCCCTCTCGGCGGTACCGGCGGAGTTCACCGCCTCCCGCCAGGCGTGGCTGAAGGGGGAGAGCGACCTGCAGGAGATCTTCGCTGACCTCCCCGAAGCGGTCGGGAACGCCGCGGATCTGGCGGACAGGTCTCGCGGGGAGCCGCCACTGGGGGGGCTGCTGATGCCCCGCTACCGGCCGCTCGGAGCTGCCGGACCACGGGTCGCGAAGGATCCCCTGCAGCACCTGCGGGAGCAGTGCCTGCGCGGAGTGGTCTGGCGCTACGGCACCCGGGATGAACCGCGCCAGACGATGGGACAGATCTACCCCGCCGACGATCCGTGGTGCCCGAAGCCGGGGGAGGCGGGGAACATGCCGATCCCCGACGCGGGTGACCTGCGAGACGACGTGCGGAACCAGCTCGATCACGAACTGGAGATCATCTCCGAGATGGGGTACGCCGACTACTTCCTGGTGGTGGCCGACATCGTCCACTACGCCCGGACCGAGGGGATCCCCACCTGCGGTCGGGGCTCGGCCGCCAACAGCGTGGTGGCCTACGCTCTCGGGCTGACCCACGTCGATCCCCTGGCGCACGACCTCTACTTCGAGCGGTTCCTCAACCAGGGCCGCTCCGACGCCCCCGACGTCGATATCGACTTCTCGTGGCGCGACCGCGACCGGGTTCTGGAGTACGTTTACAAGCGGTACGGCGAGGACCGGGTGGCCATGATCGCCACCCAGGTCACCTTCCAGGGGCGGGCGGCGGTGCGAGAGGTGGCCAAGGTCCACGGCCTCCCCGAGGGGGAGATCGCCATGGTCACGAAACGGCTGGGGTGGTTCTCGAACGCCGGCGAACTGCGGGAGAAGATCGCCTCCAATCCCCGCTTCCGGGGGATCGACCTGACCGAGGAGCCGTGGAGCACGGTCCTCCAGGCGGCCGAGCAGCTCGACGGTTTCCCCCGGCACCTCGGGGTCCACCCCGGGGGGATCGTGATCGCCCCCGACCGGATGACCGATCACGTCCCGGTGGAGCGCTCGGCCAAGGGGGTGGTGGTCACCCAGTGGGACATGTACCCGGTTGAGGATGCCGGGCTGGTGAAGATCGACCTGCTCGGGAACCGGTCGCTGGCCGTCATCGAGGACGCCTGCCGTGACGTGGAGGAGTTCCACGACCACACCATCTCCTACGTCCACTTCGATCCCACCGAGGATACCGCCACCCGGAAGCTGATCAGCCGGGGGGACACGGTCGGCTGTTTCTACGTGGAGAGCCCGGCCACCCGGAGTCTGCTGCGCAAGCTCGACTGCGGCGACTTCGAGACCCTGGTGGCCGCCTCCAGCATCATCCGCCCCGGCGTCTCCTCCAGCGGCATGATGGGCGCCTACGTCGAGCGCCACAACGGTGCCCCCTTCGCCTGGCTCCACCCGAAGATGGAGGAACTGCTCGGCGATACGTACGGGGTGATGTGCTACCAGGAGGATGTCATCAAGGTGGCCCACCACATCGCCGGGATGTCACTCATTGACGCCGACGGACTGCGGAAGAGCATGGGGAAGAAACGTGACTTCGAGCGCATCGACGCTTACCGCCGGCAGTTCATGGAGGGCGCCACCGAACGCGGGGTCGAACCCGACATCGCCGCCGAGCTGTGGCGCCAGATCGAGTCGTTCGGCGGCTACTCCTTCTGCAAGGCGCATTCGGCCTCCTACGCGCTGGTCTCCTTCCAGGCGGCTTACCTGCGAGCCCACTACCCGGCCGAGCTGATGGCGGCGGTGCTCTCCAACTACGGCGGGTTCTACTCCACCATCGCCTACGTCTCGGAGGCGATGCGGCTCGGTCTCGAGGTCGTGGGGCCCGACGTGAACGAGAGCCGGATCGCCTGGACCGGCGTTACCCGCCCGGAGGCGGCCGCCGCCGCCGAAGCACTGGCGCTGGGTGATGTCACCCCCGACGAGCTCGACCTGCCCGGCGGCTGGCTCGGCCGGCTGCGGGTGGGGTTGTGCCAGGTGGGAGGGCTGAGTGGGGAGGGGGCCGAAGCGATCGTCGATGAGCGGGAACGGCGCGGTCCCTTCACGGGGTTCGACGACCTGATGGACCGGGTGGCGCTGCAGCCCTCTGAGATCGAGGCCCTGATCCGCTGCGGGGCGCTTGACGGCCTGGGTGAGGGGACCCGCCCCGAGCTGATGTGGCGGGCGCTCCTGCGGCGCCGGGAAGTGATCCGGTCGGGGAGGGGCCCGGCCCTGATGCTCCCGTTGGAGATGCCGTTGCCCGCCGCTCTGCCGGAGACACCCGGCTACGACGAGTCGACCGTGCTCGCCTTCGAGGCCGAGACGCTCGATTTCCTGGTGAGCGCTCACCCCCTGACGCTGTACGAGGAGGCGATCGCCGGTGTGAAGGCCGAGCGGGGCCCGCCCCTGATTTCCGGGCAGGACCTCGAGCGCCACGTGGGAGAACAGGTGCGCCTGGTGGGATGGCGGGTGACCGCCAAGCCAATCCACACCGTCCACAACGAGGTGATGGAGTTCGTCTCCTTCGAGGATACCACCGCCCTCTACGAGGTGACCGTCTTCCCCCGGCAGTACCGCCGCTACGCCCCCGAGCTGATGACCCGCGGACCCTTCATCCTGACCGGCCTGGTCGAGGAGGAATGGGGCGCCATCTCGCTGACGATGGACCGGCTCAGTGTGCTCGGCCGGGGTGAGTTGCCGCAGGCGGGGAAGCAGACCGCCACCGGCCGCCGCGCCGCCTCGGTGGGGTGAGAGCCGCTTTCCAGTTCGATCCGGTATCAGGGATAGAAACGAACGAAGATCAGGGCGATGGTGGAGGTTTCCTGCCGTTTCTCGAACGGATCTGCCCAATCGGTATGTGTGATGCGCAGCGAGGAATATCGAGTTTGCAGCTCGCTCCCGAGACTGACATGGGGATCAAGGAAATACTCGGCGCCGATACAGAGGGACAGGTAGAGACCACGCGCTTTCGACTCAGACCTGTGATCGTCCGGGAAGACATGGATTTGCTGGCTGCCGAAACGGAATCCATAGTAGAAGAGCGATGATTCTCTGAGATTGAGGATCGGGAACACACCGACACCGATGGTGAACTGGCTGGCGGAACCGATGTTATCACCATGTTTCGTGTCGTTCTCACTGAAGCTCATCTCCGGCTCGAGTCTTACATGAGGAGAGATGAGGATCGGGAAATAGAGCTTCGGCATCGGGATGTAATACTGGTCCCAGCCTGAATAATGACCGTGAACGCATGGTCCATGACTCCCTGTGCAGGTTCACGCCAGTCGTTCATATCATTATTAGGACGACTCCGCCTGGTGGTCATGTTTACCGGATGGATCAATGGATCAGAGGTCGGGCGCGTTCCGCTGGCGCTCAGGTCCGGGCTATCCTCTCCAGCCGCGGGTAAGCGTTCAGGAGGGGTGGGGGGACAGATACCTTCCCGCCGGTCAGGCGGGCCAGGAGCTCGAGGGCATTGGCCGGGGCCTGTCCCTGATAGTGGTTGTTGAAGATGATAAAAAGCTGGCTCAACTGAGGAGCCAGACGCTCGATCGCCTCGGCCCACGGTTCCAGTTCCTCCGCGTCGTAGAGATAGTCGTACCGTTCCGCCACGTCGGCGTCCTCCCTGAACCAGTTCTCGATGTTCTGACCGTGGAGTCGGAAGTAGCCGATCGACGAGGTCGCCTCCTCGGTCCGGTCGAGACTCGCCCCGATCACCGGCTGATCGATGTTGCAGAAGGCCACCCCCTTCTCCCGCAGCCAGTCGTAGACAGCGGGGGTGCCCCAGGAGGCATGACGGACCTCGATCGCGAGGGGGAAATCGCTGAAGATCTCGAAGAGATCGCGCAGATAGCGGGAATTCTCACGGTTCCCCCGGAACGACCAGGGGAACTGGCAGAGGACCGCTCCCAGTCGCTCCGACTCCCGCAGCGGGTTGAGCATCTCCCGGACACTCCGGACGGCTTCCTCGTCGAAGGTCTTCGCGTCGTGGGTAAAGTGACGCCACAGTTTGACCGTGAAGAGGAAGCGTCGGTTCTCCTCCACGCGCGCGATCCACTTCTCCACCACTGACGGTTTCTGGGGACGGTAGAAGGTGCTGTTGATCTCGATGGTGTCGAAATAATCCTTCAGCCGATCGAAGGTTGAACCGGCCTCGGGTGGATAGACCGGACCCTTCCAGTCGTCATAGGACCAGCCCGCGGGCCCGACACGGATATCTGTGTCCATCACTTGACGTCCCTCTTTGGTTCCCGTAGGTTCTCAAAGCTCATGGATACACCTGACCTTATACGTTTACACCACAATCGTGGTGGAGGGCCACTCCCTCTCGTGGCTGCCGCTGTGGTGGTTTGCGTACTGGCCCTTGTCGAGACACCCTCGGCGGCACCTGTCTTCCTCTCTGCGACAGCTCCGATCCCGATTCCGCAGGAGGCCGGAGAGAACCAGGCCCTGGAAGCGGGCCTGCGGGCCCTGCGGGATGGCGACGCCGCGATGGCGGTGACGTTCCTTCGTTCGAGCGCCGCGAGTGAGGAAGCCCTGGAGAGTGAGGCCTGGATCGGACTGGGAATGGCGTATCGGAACCTCGGTCGACCGGCTTCGGCCGCGACGGCCCTGGAGCGGGGTGAGGAAACGTTAACGGAGCCGCTGCTGGGCTGGGTCCGGTTTGAACGGGCCCGTCTCCTCCTTGCAGCGGGGGAGCCCGACCGGGCCGACTCCCTGCTGGCAGCACTCTCTTCGCCTGACGTCGGCTCTCCTGCCTCAACCGGCCGGGTCAGTCCTCCGGTCATCGAGGAAGTACTCGAGTTCAGGCTCGAGCGGGCCGTTGCCTCAGGGGATGAGGACCGGGAACGGGCCCTGATCGAGCGGATCGTCGCCCTCGGGATCGGCAACGCCGCCGGGTACGCTGCCCGGCTGGCGGAACTGGTCCAGAGTGAGGACCATGAAGAGGCCGGGAGGCTGCGACGCCTGGCCCTCGAACTGCCGGGCAGCGACGAGGCGAGAGGACGGTCGGCGGTAGCCCTGCTCGACGACACGAGTTCGCTGAATGCAGGTGAACTGCTGGAGACGGGGCAGATCCTCTTCGGGCTCGCCAACTGGAGTGGCGCCGCTGATGCTTTCCGGCAGGCGCTCGACCGGGCCCCGGCGGCGGCCGAGAGAGATGAAGCCCGCTACCGTCTCGGGATGAGCCTCTACCGGATGCGTTCGTGGGCAGAGGCCGCCCGGGTCCTCACCGAATCAGAAGATACATCGTCCCGCTATCGGAGCTCGGCCGGCTACTACGCCGCGCTGGCCATCTCCGCTTCATCGCCCCGGAGGACCGGGGCGGAGGCGATGGCCGCCTTCGCCGACCGGTATCCTTCGAGCCGCTGGACCCCCCGGGCACTCAAGCTGGCCGGCGACCGTCTCATCAGCGTCGACCGCGAGGCGGCGGGTGCGTACTATGCCCGCCTGATAGAGTCCCACCCGACCTACTGGGAGAATGCCCGGATCCTCTTCAGCCTTGGCGAAGGCGCGCGTGACGCCGGAGAGCTGGAGGAGGCCCGGGTCTGGTTCGTGGAACTGGGGCGGGGTATCTACTATCCCCAGGAGAAGGCCCAGGGCTGGTTCTGGGCGGCCCGGATGGCGGAAGCCGCCGGAGATTCCACCCTGGCCGCCGGTTATCTCACGCGGGCCGGGGAGCGCTATCCCTATACCTATTACGGAGTACGGGCCCTGGGAGAACTCGACCTTCCCCTGCCTGAACCACCGGTGAAACCGCAGGAGATAGCCTACGGTCCCCTGGCGGTACCCGGGTGGGTTGACACATCCGTCGAGGCGGCGATCGTGCTGCTCCGCACCGGACTCACCCGGGCGGGTGAGATCCAGCTGCTGCACGCCATCAGCGGCCGCTCCTTCGCCCGCGACCGTCTCTACGATCTCTGGACCCTCGCCGTCGAGGGGCGGGCCTTCGCCGCCGCCATCCGGCTGGGGGAGCGCCTGCTTGCCATCGGTCAGTGGGATGAGGACGATCCCCGGTACCTGAACCTGCGTTTCCCGCTCTACTTCGTGGACCTCATTGAGCCGGTAGCCCGACAGCACGAACTCGATCCCTACCTCATCCTGGCCCTCATCAAGCAGGAGAGTGCCTTCCTGCCCGACGCCCGCTCCTATGTCGGTGCCCGTGGTCTGATGCAGTTGATGCCCGAGACAGCCGAAGAATGGCGTCGTCGGCTTCGGCTGCCGACCTTCGAGACCGAGGAGCTCTACAACCCCGAGATCAATCTCAGTCTCGGCATCCCCTACCTGGCCCACCTGGTTGACCGTTTCGGCGGTTCGACCGAGAAAGCGCTGGCCGCCTACAACGGCGGACCCACCAGTGTCCGGAGGTGGGAACGGAGTCTGACCGACAACAGGCCGGAAACTTTTATCGAGTCGATCGGTTATCCAGAGACGAGGACCTTCGTCCTCACCATCATGAATAACTACTATCGGTACCGTTATCTCTGGTCCCTGCAGGCCGAGTAGCGGACAGGACATATGA